>JAFULE010000214.1 GCA_017483235.1 Faecalibacterium sp.
CTGTAGCAGGCGCTGCCATTGAGGGAAAAGACAACCTCTTTTACACCGCCCAGCTCGGTTTCGCTGGCGCTGAGCAGTTCCAGCTGCCATCCCTTTTTCTGAGCATACATGCTGTACATCCGAAACAGGCTGTGGGCAAACAGGGCGGCTTCTTCGCCGCCGGCACCGCCGCGGATCTCTACGATCACGTCTTTGCCGTCGTTTTCGTCCTTGGGCAGCAGCAAAAGTTTCAGTAGGGCTTCCCCCTGCGCCACAGCCTGACGATTTTCGCACAGTTCCTGCTGTATCATGGCCCTGAACTCAGGGTCGCGGGCATCCTCGCTTTGCAGCAGTTCCTGCGCTTCGGCCACACGTTGCTGTGCGGCGGTGTAGCCCTGCCAGGCTTCTACAAGGGGGGTCAGTTCGCTGTATTCTTTCATCAGCCGGCGCAGCAGCGCCGGGTCGGCTGCCGTTTCGGGCTGATTCATACGGGCCGAAAGCTCTTCGTACCGGCGGCATACGCCGGGCAGTTGTTCAAACATGAGATTCTCCTTTTTGCAGCGTGGATCCGGCGGCAAAAAAGAGGGCTACGGCTGCTGACGCAATACTTTTTTGATGTTGCGCTCGATTTTGGCGCGGGGCAGCATCACCTCGCGGCCGCAGCCGGTGCAGCGGATGCGAAAATCCATGCCGACACGCAGCACATCGAAGGTTTGTGCCCCGCAGGGGTGCGGCTTTTTGGTAAAAATTTTATCCCCAACCTGTACATCCATAGCCTGATGCTCCTTTCCCTGCAGTTTACGCATACATAGTTAGTATAGCGTGTTTTATATAAAAAAGCAAATATCCGCCCGGCACTGCATAAGGTTTACTGAAACCGCGCTGCCCGCAGAGCGGGACCAAAAAAACGAAATGAGGAAGAAGAGTTATGCAAGTATTTCGCCCCGAAGGAACCTATCGCTGTGCCGACCGGCTGACCGCCGACGAACTGCGCGCCGCCATGGCCAGCCAGGAAATTTTACAAAGCACCGCCCTTGCCTTTGACACCGACCGCCGGCTGCGCTTTACCTTTGCCGCCGGGCAGGGGGTGATGCCCTTTGCCGAAGCCGCCGACGGTGCCGATGCCGGCACCGTGCGGGACATTGCAGTGCTGACAAGGGTGGGCCGCCCCACCTGCTTTGTGATCCGCGCCATCGAACCGGGGCCGGACGGCCGGCTGCAGCTGGCTCTTTCCCGCGCACAGGCCCAGCGAATGTGCAAAGCTGAATATCTTGACAAATTGGCGCCCGGTGACATCATCGACGCCGTAGTGACCCATATTGAACCCTTTGGCGCTTTTTGCGACATTGGCTGCGGGATAAGCGCCCTGCTGCCCATCGACTGTCTTTCGGTCAGCCGCATTTCCAGCCCGGCCGACCGGGTGACCCCGGGGCAGCTGATCCACTGCGTGATCAAAAGCCGGGATGTGCAGGGGCGGTTTGTGCTTTCGCTGCGGGAGCTGTTGGGTACCTGGCAGGAAAACGCCGATGCCTTCCGTCCGGGTGAAACGGTGGTGGGGGTGGTGCGCAGCATTGAGGATTACGGCACCTTTATCGAGATTGCACCCAACCTTGCCGGCCTTGCCGAAAGCTGCGCCGAACTTGTGCCCGGGCAGGCAGTGAGCGTTTACATCAAAAATATTCTGCCCGAAAAGATGAAGGTGAAACTGGTGATTGTAAACCGCAATCTGAACCAGCACATCCGGTTTGCACTGCGGTATTTTATCACCGAGGGGCATATGGATCAGTGGATCTATTCCACCCCGGAAAGCCATAAAACCATTGTGACCGACTTTGGATACGCCCTCTTGTAACTTTTTGCCCAAACCGATATAATAGAAACTGCTGTAAGAAAAATTTCAAGGCCCACTGCCCTGCAGCGGGCCTTTTTTGCAACACCGAAAGGACAAGCCATGGCAAAGAACGACGCCTTTACCGCCGGGGTACGCCCGGGCGGCCTGACCGGCAGCACCGAGATCCGGCTGCTGCTGTGTTATCTGATCAAAAATGCGGCCCCCATCTGCCGGCAGGAGCTGGAAACCGCCCTGCTGGATGAGGCACTGGTGAACTATTTTGAGATTGGCGGCGCATTGGAGGATATTGTGAAGCAGGGCTTGGCCGAATGGGTCGACGGGCAATATCACATCACCCCCCGGGGGGACAAGGTTGCCGAAGAGCTTGCCTACGAACTGCCCCGCAGCGGGCGGGACCGAGCCATTCGCGCAGTGCTGCGTGCACAGGTGTGGAACCAAAAAAGCGCACAATATCACGCCGAGCTGACCGGGCTGGAAAACGGCCGCTATCTGGTGGATTGCATGGTGACCGGTGTGGAACGGGATCAGTTCAATCTGCGGCTGACCATGCCCGACCGCCAGACCGCCGAGCTGGTGCAGCAACAGTTTGTGCTGCGCGGCAATGAGGTATACCGCCTGCTGATCGAACAGCTGACCCAAAGCGAAGAATGACCACAAACAACAACGCCCCCGCAGCAGATCTGCCGCGGAGGCGTTCTTCTTTTGTGTTACAGAATAATGCAGATCAGTCCGCTGCAGCCGTCGTTGATCACACGCTCAACCGTTTCCTGCAAACGAGCGCGGGCAGCCTGCGGCATGTGCAGCAGCTTGCCCCGCAGCCCTTCGTTGACCAGCTCGTGCAAACTTTTGCCAAAGATGTTGGACTGCCAGATCTTCAGCGGGTCGTCCTCGAAATCGGCCAGCAGGCTGTGTACCAGTTCTTCGGACTGCCGCTCGGAGCCGACAATGGGGTTGATCTCGGTGTGGATGGTGGCCTTCATCAGGTGAATGGAAGGCGCGCAGGCACGCAGCCGCACACCGTATTTACCGCCCTGACGGACGATCTCGGGCTCTTCCAGATGCAGCTCGTCGATTGAGGGCATAACGATGCCATAACCGGTGGCCTCGACCTGTTCCAGCGCGCCGCGCAGCTTTTCGTATTCCCGCCGGGCTTTGGCCAGTTCGATGACGCAGGGCATCAGGCTGGCTTCGTCGCAGACCGAAAGACCGGTCTGCTCCCCCAGAACGGTATAGAACACCTGCGGGTCAAGGCTGACCCCAATTTTGACCACACCGCCGGCAAGGTCCATCTGTTCCACCTCGGCCGATTGTACTGCGTCGCAGGCAAAGGGCGGGGCAGCGGCCAGATCTTTCATGCACAGGATCCCGCCGGAGTAGTCCATGGCAGCCTGATACACCGCCTTCTGCAGCCAATGATCCGGCTGCAGCATGGTGATCCAGCGGGGCATGGCAAAGGCCAGCTCCCGCACGGGGAACTCGTACAGCACCCGGCGCAGGATCTCTTCCATCTGCGCGGCAGTCAGATCCACACAGCTGACCGGAAGCACCGCGCGGCCATACTGCTGCTGCATCTGCATAGCCAGTCGCTGTACCTCGGCCGAGTCGGGCCGGGTGGAGTTGAGCAGGATCACATAGGGCTTGCCGATCTCTTCCAGTTCCCGGATGACCCGCTGCTCGGCGGCCAGATAGTGTTCGCGGGGGATGTCGCTGATGGTGCCGTCGGTGGTGACCACGATGCCGATGGTGGAATGTTCGGTGATCACCTTGCGGGTTCCGGTTTCAGCAGCCTGATCAAAGGGGATCTCCTGCTCAAACCAGGGGCTTTTCACCATGCGGGGACGGTCGTTTTCTTCGTGCCCCATGGCCCCCTCGACCATATAGCCCACACAGTCGATCAGGCGGGCACGGAAGCTGCCGCCGCCTTCCAGTTCAATGTTCACCGCCGTTTCAGGGATAAACATTGGTTCAGTGGTCATAATGGTGCGGCCTGCGGCCGATTGAGGCTGTTCGTCCCGGGCACGGGCACGCACAGCCGGGTCGGTGATGGCGGGCAGCAGCAGGGTTTCCATAAAACGCTTGATCAAGGTGCTTTTTCCGCTGCGCACCGGGCCCACCACACCAATGTAGATGTCGCCGCCGGTGCGGGCGCTGATCTGTTGGTAGATCTGATCCATGCTTTGTCCCCTCCTTTCAGCCGGCACCCGGCACCAGCAAGCGGCGCGGAGCGGCAAGCAGCTGTTCTTCCAGACCGTTGACGGTCAGCATCTCCTGCGGGGCAACGTGGAACCGCCGTGCGATCTCAAATACCTCTTCCCCGGGCTGGGCATAGTAGATGCGCAGCGCGACATCCGGGTCGGCAGGGATATGGGCTTCGCCCAGGGTGGCCTGCGCCACGCTGCTGATCGCACTGCGCCCCAGCACCACCCCTTCGGCCCGTACCACAAGGGTCGCCTCCAGCGTGCCGGCTGTCAGCTGACAGTTTACCTCCTGCACCGAAAGCCAGCATTCGGCGTGCAGCTGGCCCACACGGGCGGCATCGCCCAGCGGCAGAAGAAACTCCACCTGTTTTTCAACGCTTTCGATCTCCTGCAGGGTATTTTCGCAAAAGGCGGTAACCACACCACGGGCCCGCAGCACAGCCTTTTGCTGCACAGCGGCAATTTCTACCGGGCCAAAGGCAGCAAAGCAGGCCAGCAGGCGGGCATTGCCGTCTGGCAGTTGGCCGCTTGCCTGCAACGTGAGCGTTTCGTCCAGCTGCTGTTCCAGCTGTTCAGCTGTTACCATCTGACGCTGCAGCTCGGTCTGATATTGGGTGGAAAACAGATCGGCGACCAGATTGATCTCAAAGCCCCGGTAAGCGCGCAGGTGCAGCAGGGCTGACACGGTCAGCCGCGGGGTGGTTTGCCCCTCCCCTGCTGCCACCTCGGTCAGAGTAAAGCCCACCGGCTCGACCATACACAGGCAGCGGCAGTCTTCGGCAATGCCCTCTACGTCCAGGATCTGGTTGAAGGGCACGGTTACCCGCTGAGCCTGCAGGCTGCCGCTTTGGGTGCGATAAGCAAGCTCGGCCAGAATTTCGCCCTTGGCCACCACCTTGCCTGAAAGGCATTTCAGTTCCCGCACGGCGGCAGTGCCGGCAATGTCCAGAACGGCGGCAGGGGCGGTATCGAAGCGGAATTCGTTGTCGCAATTGATCAGCTTATCCTGTGCAGTCAGACAGCGCACACCCGCAAGGACGGCCTGTTTTTGCTGAGCACCACAGTCAGCTACCGCAGTGATCACCTCCTGCTGCAGCTGGGTATACACGCCCGCCGACAGCTGATAGGCCCCCCGCACCTCGACCCGGCGCTGGTTGACCGCCCGGCAATTGAGGTACTCTGTTTCGCCGCCGATCACGGTGCTGAAGGTGGAATAGTCCAGCGCAGGCAGTTCGATGGCCCGGTTAAAAGGCAGCTTTTGCTCGGTCTGGCAAAGGCCCTGCCCGTTTTCGCCCTGATAGTACACGATGCAGCGCAAGTACCCTTCCACATTCAGCCGGCTGGCCTGCAGCTGCTTTTGCAGCACCACCAGTTTGACAAAGCACTTGACGATTTTGAACACCTGCGGCAGATAGTCTGAGATCAGAAGTTCAGTTTCGATAGGGATCTCGGACTGTACAGTACAAAAGCTTCCCGCCGCCGAAAGCGTGTCGCGGAATACTTTGAATTCCATGGTTACGCCCCTTTCGCATAGCATGGTAATCTATATTCCGAACAGGGTCAGGCTATGCGGGGTATTGCGGCATGGCGACCGATTTTTGCAGACAAAAGGCCCCCGGCACAAAAGCCGGGGGCTGTTTTTACCCGTTTTCTTTTTTCAGGCCAAAGGCGACACGCAGAAGCCCTCGCAAAAATCTGGGGCTTTTTACCACGACGATCTGCATACGGTATTCCCCTTTCCGAACCAGATGGTTTGCTATACCATACTATCCGCTTTTTGGGAAAAAGGTTCCTTTTTAATCGGCAATCGTTTCGATCACCTGCAGAATACCGCTTTCGGTGCTGATGGTGACAGCATCGCAGCCGGGAGCAAACTCGTTGCTGACCCCCAGCGGGTACTCGCCGCTCAGCTTCGCATTCTGCAGCGGATAGTACGCGCCCTGAATGCACACCCCGGTGGCCAATCCTTCGGCGGGAAACACCGACAGATACAGATACCGCTCTTTTTTGTACTGCCGGGGGCTGCCCGGGCAGACATAGCTGATGCGGCTGTTCTCGTCCTGCAAAGTTACCTGTACCCCCTGCTTTGCCAGCCACAGCGCAGTGGCAAGGTTTGCCAGAGTGTGTTCGATACGCCGCCCGCCCAGTGCACCCAGCAGCAGCACTTCGGTAAAGCCCTGCTGTACCGCCAGCCGTGCGGCGTAGTGGGTATCGGTATCGTCCTTCACATGGGGCAGAACGACCAGATCATCGCGGGGCGGTGGCGGGGCCGAATCAAAATCGCCCAGCACGATATGGGGCTGCACCCCCATGGCCTGACAGTGGCGATAACCGGCGTCGCAGGCAATGATGGTGTCGCCCGGCAGAAGGGCCTGTTTCATCTGCGGCGCAAAGCTGCCGGCAGATACGATGATACAGCGGGACATGGCATTCTCCTTGGGTGGGTTTTGAAAAAGCGGCAGGCCGGTTGCCTGCCGCTTTGGCTCAGACTTTGGGCAGTTCCCATTCCTTTACGTCCTTCACCTCGTCGTACATGGCAGCATAACTGGCGTAGCGGGTGGCAGACAGCTTGCCCTCTTTCAGGGCCTGAGTAACGGCACAGTCCTTTTCGTTGCGGTGGGCACAGCCGGTAAACCGGCATTTGCCCAGATAGGGTTCAAATTCGGGAAAAGCCAGTTCCAGCTCTTCCTTGGGGATGTAACAGGCCTTGCCGGTTTCCAGACTGGCAAAGCCGGGGGTGTCGGCAATGCGGCCGCCGAAGGCCTCGAACACGGTCACCTCACGGGTGGTGTGCCGGCCGCGGCCCAGCTTCTGGCTGATGGCGGCAGTCTGCTGCCCCAGCTGGGGCAACAAAGCATTCAGCAAAGTGGATTTACCC
>JAFULE010000215.1 GCA_017483235.1 Faecalibacterium sp.
CATCTGCACAAAAGGCAGGCGCGGTGTCCGCGGGGCATCCCTTTGCGGAAAGCGAAACAAATACTTTGTTTCGCAAGGGATTTTATCACGATTACTGGGCTCGTCCTTCTTTCCCAAGCAGCTGCCGGCGGGCAGTGGGTGGAAAGGGGCGTTTTTAACCGCACAGCTTACCAGCCGCGAAGTGGGATGTTTCGGCAGCGAATGATGCCTGCCGCATCTGAGCTTCCATCAGGCCGTAGACGGCAGGTTCCTCCAGCGAATGTCGGAGCGAACAGCTGTGTGAACACGACGGACAACAGCGCGGTTTAGTGCTGTTGCTCCGGCGGGGGCATGCAGGTGTACGATACGAATGGCAGCGGAGGAATTTGCCGGCGTAAGGCCCGTCGACCAGCTTATCGTCCGCGCCGGAATCTCCCAAAAGCGGCGGCCGCTTGCCAGAATCGTTACAAACTGCTTTCTCCGGTGCGGTCGTACTTACCCAACAGGTTGGCAAAGGCTTTCAGCTGCTCGTCCGAGTAAAAATGCACGGTCAGGGTACCCTTGCCGCCTTTTTTGTAGGCCACCGACACCTCGTTGCCCAGCACCTCGCGCAGGCTCAGCTCCACTTCCGTGGGCAGGGCGGGGCGGGCTTTGGGCGCAGGGGGTGTTACCTCGCCCTTGGCCAGCTTTTTGCACAGCGCTTCGGCCTGCCGCACATTCAGCTGGTTGTCGGCGATCAGCTGGGCGGCCTGCTCCTGCAATTCAGCGGTGGGCAAACCAAGGATCACCTTGGCATGGCCTGTGTTGATAAAGCCGGTTTTCAGCAGTTCCAGCGCATTTTCGGGCAGGTTCAGCAGCCGCAGGCTGTTGGCCACTGCGCTGCGGCTTTTGCCCAGCTTTGCGGCGGCGTGCTCCTGCGTAAAACCACAGCGGGTCATCAGCTCTTTGATGCCCAAAGCCTGCTCGATGGGATCCAGATCCTCGCGCTGCAGGTTTTCCACCAGCGCCAGCTCCATGGCCTGCTCGTCGGTCACATCCTTTACCACCACCGGCACCTCGGTCAGGCCGGCCAGACGGGCCGCGCGCCAGCGCCGCTCGCCTGCAATGATGATATACCCACCGGTGGGCCGGGGCCGCACCGCAATGGGCTGCAAAAGACCATGCTCGGCAATGCTGCTTGCCAGTTCGGTCAGGGCCGTGTCGTCAAAGCTTTTGCGGGGCTGGGCGGGATCGGGCTCGATCTCGCGCAGGGGCAGCTGTTCCACATGGCCGCCCTCCAGCGAAGGGGTGGCGTCTTCAAACAGGCTTTCCAGCCCGCGGCCAAGGCCGCCTTTTCCTCTTGCCATAGGGTCATCCCCTTTCGGTTAGTCGTGTTTGTTGTTTTTCAAAAATTCCAGCGCCATGTCCATATAGGCTTCGGCGCCCTTGCCGTTGGGCTCGTAGAAATTGATGGGCTGGCCGTAGCTGGGGGCTTCGCTCAGGCGCACGGTGCGGGGCACGGTGGTTTTGTACACCTTGCTGCCAAAAAACTTTTTGACCTGCTCCACCACCTGAATGGTCAGGTTCAGCCGGCCGGAGTACATGGTAAACACCACGCCCTCCACGTCCAGATAGCGGTTGTACTTTTTGCGCACCGTTTTCAGGGTGCTCATCAGCTCGCTCAACCCTTCCAGCGCGTAATATTCGCACTGAATGGGGATCAGCACCGTGTCGCAGGCGCACAGGCTGTTCAGGGTAAGCAGGTCAAGGCTGGGCGGACAGTCGATGAAGATATAATCATACTCGCCCGAAACGGTGGCCAGCGCTTTGCGCAGCCGGCTTTCGCGGTTGTCCATATCCACCAGTTCCAGTGCAGCGCCTGCCAGCCGGGTGTTGGAAGGCATGACATGGGCGCGGTATTTGGTTTTCTGGATGGCATCCTTAGCCTGTGCCTCGCCGATCAGCACCTCGTAGGTGCCCACGTTCACGCTGCGCTTGGCAATGCCGTAGCCGCTGGTGGTGTTGCCCTGCGGGTCAAGGTCAACGATCAGCACCTTTTTGCCCAGCGCCGCCACACAGGAGGAAAGATTGACCGCCGTGGTGGTTTTGCCCACGCCGCCCTTCTGGTTTGCAACTGCAACAACTTTTGCCATGAAACGGGGTTCCTCCGCAGAAAAATAACGTTCAGACAGAGTTTTGCACAAAAACACCTGTCAGAATCCTATTATAGCACACTTGTAAACAGTTTTGAATTGTTTTAGCCCCGGTTTTTCGGTTTGTTTTGCCGCAAAGTTTAGTAAAAGGGCCCAAAAATGTTCCACGTGGAACATTACACCGAAAAGACACAGGTGAACCAAGCCGAACGGAGAATGTTTCGCCAGGCGAACGTCAAAGCGAACTGTGTTCGGGCAGCGGCGAAATATTCCACTGGGAGGGCGCGCCGTAAAGCTGTGGTTTTCAACTAAAAACCCCGCACCACAGCCGAAACCGGCTGCAGCACGGGGAATTGTTAAGGGGCTTTGTTGAGATTTGCTTACTGGGCCGCAGGCTCACTGCTGCCGCCCACGCAGGCTGCCGAGGTGGGGATGCGCACCGTGTATTCGATGTAACCATCCTCTTCCCTGCTGGTGGTGGTGGCGGGCACGCCGTTTTCGGTCATCACCTTCACCGCATGGTTGATGGTGTTCAGGAAGATGCGCACATCCCGCACCATGGTCAGCTTGCGGCTTTTCTTTTTCTTTTCCAGCAGGCTTTCCACATAGGCGTCGGCGGCGCGGGCCGAAAGATTGTTGCGGGCCATGTAAGTAAGGGCCTTGTCGCGGCGGCTTTCGGGCAGCCGCAGCACCGCACGGGCGTGGCGCTCGGTCAGGCCGTTTTCCACCACAAAAGTCTGCCGCTCGGCGGTCAGCTGCAAAAGGCGCAGCTTATTGGCCAGGGTGGGCTGTGCCATGCCCAGCCGCTGGGCGGCCTCGGCCTGGGTGCAGTCCCACACTTCGATCATATCCCGGATGCCGCGGGCCTGCTCGAAGGGATTCAGATCCATGCGCTGCAGGTTTTCGATCAGACCCATCACCACGGTTTGGCCATCCTCGTAATCCTGCACAATGGCGGGAATTTCCACCATGCCGGCCAGCTTGCAGGCGCGCAGCCGGCGCTCGCCGGCCACCAGCTCGTAGCCGGGGCCCACCGCGCAGCGGCGCACCGTAACCGGCTGCAGCAGGCCGTTTTCCCGAATGCTGGCGGCAAGGCTGTCCAGCTCGCGCTGGTCAAACACCCGCCGCGCCTGATAGGGCGAAGGCTTTACCTCGTTGATGGGCAGCAGCAGCACCTTGCCGGCGCTTTTACGAAAATCAAACAGGGCCATGAGAAGGCTCTCCTTTCCAAGGGATGGGTTTTATCGTCCGTTGTTTTTGTTGTCTTTCTGTGTTAGTGCAAGAATACCACAAACTGTGATATTTTGCACCAACAATCGTTCGCCCCAATTCGCGCTGCAGCGGGAAAAACCGCTGTCACTTCAGGGGAGATTTTGCGATTTTACCGCCGTTTCGGGGGTAAGCGGGCGGAGTTTGCGAAATCTTTTTGCATAAAATCAGGCAGCGTGCATCGCCCCCGGGCAATGTCAGAGGCCGGGTTTCCACATACTGGCCGCCCAGCTTTTTGATGGCGCCCCGGGCTGCGGTCAGCTCGTCGGCGCCCGAAGCACCCTTCATGGCAAGGAAATTGCCCCCCACCTTTACCAGCGGCAGGCAGTATTCGGCCAGCATGGGCAGAGCAGCCACCGCGCGGGCACTGGCAAGGTCAAACTGCTCGCGCCACTGTTTTCGGGCGGCCTCTTCAGCGCGCTCTTTGGCAAACTCGACCCCGGTCAGCCCCAGCTGACCGCAGGCATACTTCAAAAAGTCCACCCGCTTGCCGGTGGGTTCCATCAGGGTCAGCTCCAGCTCGGGCTTAAAAATCTTGGTGACAATGCCGGGGAAGCCTGCCCCCGCGCCCACGTCCACCATCCGGCCGGCCACTTCGGGCTGGCTGGCAAACAGCAAACTGTCGAGGAAATGCTTGTTCTCGATGCCTTCGGGGTCGGTGATGGCGGTCAGATTGATCTTCTGGTTGTAATCGACCAGAATTTGGGCAAAGGCGTCCAGCTGGTCCAGCTGGGTACCGGTCAGGGCAATGTTCCACGTGGAACATTTTGCTTCCAGTCGGTTTTTGTCGATCATGATTGAAGTCTCCTCTCAAAAAAGGGGGTCGTATAACAAACCAGGTTTTCTGTCCCGTTGTCTTATTCTTCGCCTACCAACTTCACCCATGTGGGCTCGTGGCCGGTGGCAGGCAGGATCTTCTTCAGCAGGTCGGCGGTCTTGAATTTGATACTGCTGGTATTGATGCAGGGGTGGCAGGCGAACCACTCCTCCCCTTTCAGTTCCTCGTCCAGCAGCAGGCGCACCTTGTGGTCGGCATCGTTCATCAGCCCCAGCACCGACACCGAGCCGGGGGTGATGTCCAGATATCGCTCCATGTCTTCGGCCGAGGCAAAGCTGAGCCGGGCAATACCAAGCTGGCCGCTCAGCTCTTTGGTTTTGAAGGGCTTGCCGCCCGGCATGGCCAGCAGATAGTAAGCTGTCTTTTGCCGGTTGCACAAAAACAGATTTTTGCAGATGGTCACCCCAAGGCAGGCGTCGATGACGCTGCAGGCCTCCATGGTGTCGGCAGGTTCGTGGTCGGTGCGCTGGAAGTCGACCCCAAGGCCGTCCAAAAGGTCGTAGCTGCGTACTTCTTTTGCCAGCCGCCCGGTGCAGTCGGCGGGTCGGCCGGGGTGCAACACAATGTCCATAAGACGATGAACCCTCCTTTATGTGAAACATGGCGTTTTGCAGTTTTGGTTTTCTTTGCCTGTCAGCTGTTCCTCAACACAGAAAAAATGAACAAAGCAGAAGTCCAAAATTTAAATATTATTCATATTGACTTTAATATTATTTAACTGTATACTAAATTTAACAAAGATGCGATTCAACTTTAACATCAAAATCGAGGTGAATGAAAATGAGAACCTTTCCCCTATGGATCACAGAACTGGAGGATGACGAACTGATGTTCATCAAGCGCTTTGTAACAGCCTCCGGTTCTTTGAAAGAGATCGCCGATGTGTACGGTGTCAGTTACCCTACCGTGCGCACAAGGCTGAACCATATTATCGAGAAGATCAGACTGAGCGAAGAAACGCAGGAGGACAGGTTTGAATCTCTGATCAAAAAGCTGGCCATCGACGGCAAGCTGGATTTTGAAGCAGGGGCCATCCTTCTGCGGGAATACCGTGCCAAAAAAGAGGAGCGATAAGATGTTTACACTGAAAGATTTTGGGCTTTTTCACACCTTTGCGCTGATTTTTCTGGCGCTGAGCGCACGGCTTCTGGCCGGAAAAATGCTAAACAGTACACATTCGGTCACCCATTGGCTTTGTGCCGGCGGCCTGTTTCTGATCTACACCGCCGCCATGCCGCTGATGATGCTGTATTTCAGCTGCAATGTATTCACCTCGCCGGAAAGCGGCTTTCTAAGCTGCTGCGCCGCCTTCTTCGTCACCAATCTGGGGGTGCTTGTAACAGGCTTTATTTACTATCTGGCCCGCAGCCGCCGCACCCTTTCCGAGATGGAAAAGCTGCAGCTGCGCGATCTTTGATCCGATTTTTTTCGCCGCCCTTCGGGGCGGCTTTTTATGTTATGCCAAAAAAGCGGACAGCCTTAATTTAAGTAGCGCTCCCTTGAGCCTCCTCTTACTGTTACCGAAATTTTCGGCGCGCTTCGCTTGCTTTAAAATTTCGAACAGCGGCGCCAGCCCTCGGTCACTTCATCTGCCGCTGGCAGCACGCCCTCGTGCTGCAAGCGCAATGCTCAGCTGCGCGGTGTCGCTGGGGCTCACGCCCGGGATACGGCCCGCCTGTCCCAGATTGCGGGGCCGGATGGCAGCCAGCTTTTCCCGTGCCTCCAGCGTCAGGCCGGTCAGGGCGGAATAGTCAAAATCTTCCGGGATGAGGGTATTCTCATGCCGGGCCACCTCCCGGATCATCCGGTCCTGCCGGGCAATGTAGCCCTCGTACTTGATCTCGGTTTCGATGCGCTCGGCCATCACGGTGGAAATGCCCTCTCCCCTGCCGATGATGCCGGCGATCAGGTCATAGTGGATCTCGGGCCGGCGCAGCAGCTCAAAGGCGACGCCGCCCTGTTCGGCGGGGGCAAGGCCGGCGGCGGTCATCGCCTCGCGCAGCGGGGCAGTTTTGACATGGGCCGTCTTCAGCCGGGCAAGCTCGGCCGCCTTGATTGCCTGCGTCTGCTGATATTTTGCCCAGCGGGCATCGTCCACAAGGCCATACTCCCGCCCAATGGGGGTCAGCCTCTCGTCGGCGTTGTCCTGCCGCAGGGTCAGTCGGTACTCGCTGCGGCTGGTCATCATGCGGTAGGGGTCCAGCACCCCCTTGGTGACCAGATCGTCCACCAAGGTGCCCAGATAGCTGGTGTGCCGGGGCAGGATCAGCTGGTCTTTGCCCAGCACCTGCCGGGCGGCGTTCAAGCCCGCCAAAAGACCCTGCGCGGCGGCTTCTTCGTAGCCGCTGGTGCCGTTGAACTGGCCTGCGCCATACAAGCCGCGCACGATCTTGCTTTCCAGCGTGGCTTCCAGACTGGTGGGGTCCACACAGTCGTACTCGATTGCATAAGCCGGGCGCATCACCTCAAGGTGTTCAAAACCGACGATGCTGCGGTAAAAATCATTCTGTACATCCTCGGGCAGGCTGCTGGAGGCGCCCTGCAGATAGTATTCCTCGGTGTTTTCGCCGCAGGGCTCGACAAAAATGGGATGACGGTCCTTGCCGGCAAAGCGATTCACCTTATCCTCGATGGAGGGGCAGTATCGGGGGCCGACGCCCTCGATCATGCCGCCGTACAGCGGGCTGCGGTGGATGTTTTCCAGAATGATGCGGTGGGTTTCGGGGTTGGTGTAGGCCACATAGCAGTCCAGCTTGTTATGCATGGCCATATCCGACAGAAAACTGAAGGGCTGCAGCTCCTGCTCGGGGTCGCCGGGCTGTACCTCCAGCTTGGAAAAATCAATGCTGCGGCGGTGTACCCGGGCCGGGGTGCCGGTTTTGAACCGGCGCAGCGGCAGACCTGCGGCCTGCAGGCTTTCGGTCAGAGCGGTGGCGGCATGGGTGCCGTCGGGGCCGCTCCAGTACCATGCGTCGCCCACAAAAATTTTGCCGCCAAGGCTGGTGCCGGTGGCGATCACCACGCATTTTGCGCCGTAATGGCCATGCAGGGTGGTTTCGATGCCGGTAACACGGCCGTCCTCCACCACCACCCGGGCCACCTCGGCCTGATGGATGGCAAGGCCGGGGGTGTGTTCCAGCGCCTGTTTCATCCACTCGTGGTAGCGTTTGCGGTCGGTCTGCACCCGCAGCGCGTGCACCGCAGGGCCTTTGCCCTTGTTCAGCATCCGGCTTTGCAGATAGGTGGCGTCGGCGGCAAGGCCCATCAGCCCGCCCAGCGCATCCACCTCGCGCACCAGCGTGCCCTTGGCGGTGCCGCCGATGGACGG
>JAFULE010000216.1 GCA_017483235.1 Faecalibacterium sp.
AAAATCGACCACGTTTTTGCGAAAGAAAGGAGCCACCCATGCCTGTTGGCGTATTGACCCTTTGCAGCTGCGTGCTGCTTGGCAGCATTCTGGGCTGCCTGTTCGGGCGTTATGTGCCCCAAACCACCCGCGACTACCTGAACACTCTGCTGGGCTTTTCGGGCATGGCGCTGGGTATCAATTCCATCGTAAAGGCCACCGCCATGTCGCCGGTGATCCTTGCCGTGGTTGTAGGCAGCGCGCTGGGCGAATTGTGCGGGCTGGAGCGCCGGGTAACCGCACTGGCCAGCAAGGCGCTCAAAGCTTTGCCGCTGCGCCCCGGCCCCGATTTCGATATGGAGCGTTACATCACCGCCGTGGTGCTGTTCTGTTTCAGCGGGCTGGGCTTTTACGGCACCCTGCTGGAAGCCATGAGCGGCGACCCCTCGATTCTGCTGTCCAAATCGGTGCTGGATTTTTGCACCGCGCTGGTGTTTGCCATCACCCTTGGGGCCGCCACCGCGCTGATCACGGCACCCATGCTGTGCATTCTGCTGCTGACCTTTGCGCTGGGCAGCTGGGTGGCCCCCCTGACCACCCCCGCCATGCTGCAGGATTTTATGGCCTGCGGCGGTGTTCTTACATTGGCCGCCGGCCTGCGCATCAGCGGCATAAAACGCACCCCTGTTACCAACATGATCCCTTCGCTGATCCTGGCCTTGCCACTTTCGTGGCTGTGGAGTCTGCTGCCGCTGTAAGCATTACGCAAATACAAATTCGCCCCTGCCGAAGCTTCGGCAGGGGCACTGTTTTTATTCCGGGTCAAATTCCAGATAGGCGCCTTTCATGGGCGAAGCCGCATGCTGACTGAACAGCCGCAGCACACCTTTGGTGTATTTGGGCTTGCGGGGCTTCCATGCCTTTTTACGCTCGGCCAGAACCGCATCGATCTCGGCGGGGGTTCTGTGCTGCCCCTTTACCCCCACAATGGCCAGCACTCGGCCGGGAATATCGATCTCGATCAAATCGCCCTCTTCTACCAATGCAATGGGGCCGCCGCTTTGGGCTTCGGGGCTGACATGCCCGATCACCGGCCCGGTGGATGCCCCCGAAAAACGTCCGTCGGTGATCAGCGCGATGGCACGGCCCAGCTCTTTGTCTGAACTGATGGCCTCGGAGGTATAAAACATTTCGGGCATTCCGGTGGCCTTGGGGCCCTCGTATCGGATAAACACCGCATCCCCCTTTTGCACCTTGTGGTGCAGCACCGCATCCAGACATTCCTCTTCACTGTCAAAGGGGCGGGCGCGCAGCACCGCGTGGAACATCTCTTTGGGGCAGGCCGTGTGCTTGATCACTGCACCCTCGGGGGCAAGATTGCCCCGCAGAACGGCAATGCTGCCATCGGTGCCGATGGGGTTTTGATACGGGCGAATGATATCTTCTTTGCTCAGGCTCAGCCCATATTTGGCATTGGCCTGCTGTAGCCAGTACTGGCAGCGGGCGTAAAACCCATTGTGCTTGAGTTCGTCCAGATTTTCGCCCAGCGTTTTTCCGGTAACGGTCATGGCATCCAGATGCAGCACCGGTCGCAGCTGTTCCATAACGGCGGGCACGCCGCCGGCATAGTAGAAAAACTCGGCGGGCCAGCGGCCGGCAGGGCGAATATCTAAAAGATATCGGGCACCCCGGTGCAGCCGGTCAAAGGTATCGCCGTCGATGGCAATGCCAAACTCGCGGGCAAGGGCCGGCAGGTGCAGCAGACAGTTGGTGGAACCGGACACCGCCGCATGCACCAGAATGGCGTTTTCGAAGCTGTGCAGGGTAACGATATCTCCTGCTTTGCACCCCTCGCGGGCCAATTCCACCGCCCGCACACCGGCGCGACGGGCATAGTCGAGCAGATCGGGGCTTTCGGCGGGCAGCAGCGCACTACCGGGCAGCGCAAGGCCCAGCGCTTCGGCCATGATCTGCATGGTAGAGGCGGTGCCGATAAAGCTGCAGGCACCGCAGCTGGGGCAGGCGTTCTGTTTGGCCCAGTTCAAGGTAGCTTCGTCGATCTCGCCTCGCTCATATCGGGCACTGTACATGCCCAACTGTTCCAGGGTCAGTAGGTCGGGGCCGGCGCTCATGGTGCCGCCGGGCACCACCACCGCAGGCAGGTTCAGCCGGGCAAGGCCCATCAGCACGGCGGGCATGCCTTTATCGCAGCTGGCCAGAAACACCCCGCCGTCAAAGGGGGTGGCGCTGCCGTGGATTTCGATCAGGCCAGCGATCATTTCGCGGCTGACCAGACTGAAATTGATGCCGTCAGTGCCCTGGCTTTCGCCGTCGCAGATATCGGTGGCAAAATACCGGGCACCAAAACCACCCGCTTCGGCCACACCCTGCCGGGCGGCGGCCACCAGCTGATCCAGATGACCGCTGCCGGGATGGCTGTCGCCAAAAGTGCTTTCGATGAGGATCTGCGGCTTTGCAAGATCTTCCGGTTTCCAGCCGGTGCCAAGGCGCAAAGGGTCCATTTCGGGGGCAAGCACCCGCATTTTCTGACTGATCAGCTGCATACGTTCCTATCCTTTCACGGTAGATGTTGTTTTTCTCATCATACCGAAATCCAACACAAAATGCAAGAAACCGACCAGTTTCACAATCTGCTCACAGAGCCGCATCTTGCACCCCCTGCAGCAGGCTATTATAATAAAGTTGAATATAAAATTCCCGGCTGCAGGCCAAAAAGGAGCACACCATGGACATCCGCACCCTTGCACAAAGCATTCAGCAGCAAACCGAAAAAATTATTGTGGGTAAAAGCGATAAGATCCGCCTGATCACCATGGCAGCACTGGCCGACGGCCATGTTCTGCTGGACGATCTGCCCGGCGTGGGCAAAACCACACTGGTCAAAACCTTTTCCCGCGCGCTGGGCTGCCAGTGCGGGCGCATCCAGTTTGTGCCGGACATGCTGCCCAGCGACATCATCGGCATGCGCATCTACAACCAGAAAACCGGTGACTTTGAGCTGCGCCACGGCCCGGTGATGACCAACCTGCTGCTGGCCGATGAGATCAACCGCGCCATCCCCCGTACCCAGTCGGCCCTTCTGGAAGCCATGGAAGAGCGGCAGATCTCGATCGACGGCGAGCAGTTCGCCCTGCCCAAACCTTTTCTGGTGCTGGCCACCCAGAACCCGGTGGAGTCTGAAAGCACCTTTCACCTGCCCGCCGCCCAGATGGACCGTTTTCTGATCCGGCTGAGCATGGGCTACCCCTCCCCCGCCGAAGAACGACAGATGCTGCACAGTCTGGGCGACGAGATCCCCTTTGACAAGGTACAGCCGGTAACCGATGCCGCCGGGCTGGTGCAGGCCCAGCAGCAGATCCGTGCGGTGCGGGTGTCGGATGCAGTGGCCGATTACATCATTGCCATTGCCGATGCCACCCGCAATCACTCCCAGCTGGCCATGGGTGCCAGCCCCCGCGCCACCCGCGGCTTATACCGTGCGGTAAAGGTGTGGGCCGCCATGGAGGGCCGCGATTTTGCCACCCCCGACGATGTGCAGGCGCTGGCCCGACCGGTGCTGGCTCACCGTTTGGTGGTGGAAAGCAGCGCCCGGTTCAGCGGCGTGACCGCCGAAACTGTTCTGGACGGCATTTTGCAGCGGCTGCCCGCTGCCCCCACCGCCGAGGCGATGGCCCATGGGTGAGCGGATGGAATACAGCCGGTCCAGCAGTCTGGTGTCGCTGCCCATTCTGGCTGTGTGTCTGGTACTGGCTGCGCTGGCGGCCTTTGCCGGGCAGGGTACACTGGCAGCCATTCTGCTGTTTTTGTCTGCCTTGGGCGGAACGGCACGGCTGTGGGCCACTGCGTCGGCCAAAGGCATCACCCTGCAGCTGCTGACCCGGCCGAAAGGGCTGTTCCCCGGCGAAAGCATGACCCTGACCTGCGAAGTGCAGAACAACAAATGGCTGCCCGTGGTGTGGCCGGAGCTGTTTTTTCCGCTGGAAAAAAATCTTTGTCTTGTGCCCGAAGCCACCCGCGCCCCTGATGAATGGGAAATCGTGCATCTGAAAGAGCAGAACGCCAGCATCGAACAGGTGGGCGAAACCAACCTGCCCATGCTGCTGTGGTACCGCAAGGTGC
The DNA here is from genome assembly GCA_017483235.1 of Faecalibacterium sp. Lineage (GTDB taxonomy): Bacteria > Bacillota > Clostridia > Oscillospirales > Ruminococcaceae > Faecalibacterium. The sequence continues at coordinate 4,120 of JAFULE010000216.1, forward strand.
GATTTACCACCCGTTGGACCGCGCGCCGCCGAGGTGTTTATTCTACCGCCTGCTGGCGTGTACGCACCGGTGACGGGCTGGGCCTTGCACTGGTAGAGCGGGCCATTCCCAAAGAGCAGGTGCACCAGCTGGTGGTGTACCCGCGGCTGGTTCCGGTTTCCCCATCACTGTTTTTGAACAATCACTGGAACGCCGACACCGGCAGCCGAGGCATGATGGAAGACCCCACCATCATCCGCTCGACCCGGGATTACATGACCACCGATCCGGTGCGGCAGATCAACTGGCGGCTGGCTGCCCGCGCGCAGCCGCTGGCCATCAATGTATACGAGCAGATCCTGCCGCGCAGCGTACATTTCATTCTGGACGGCAACAGCTTTTTTGAGCAGGATGAGGCACTGGAAGAAACCTTGAGCATTCTTGCCTCGGAATGCGTGCGGCTGCATCAGGCACAGGTGCGCTGCGGGCTGAGCCTTGCCGAAGGCACAAGCGGCCCGGCGGTCAACCTGTTTGCGGCCGAAAGCCCCTTTGTGCTGCTGCGGGCACTGGCCGCCTACCAGCCGGCCGCCCCGGTGTGGAACGAAGAAAACAGCCGCCACATTGCCCCGCCTCCGGTGTTTGCACGGAGGCCCATTCTGGCCGCCGCACAGCACACCGGCCGGTTTTATTACATCTGCCATCACACCGACGCACTGCAGCACCAGACCCTGCCCCTGCAGTTGGGTACAGCCAACCTGACCCTGCTTACCTGGCAGGAATGTGCCCCCTACGGCGGTTTTGCCACCGTGTGCCTTGACAAACTGCGGGAAGGAGGCACCCATGCGGAATAAACTGGTTCTTCACACCGCCGCAGCACAGTTTACACTGGGCTGCATGCTGGCTTCCTTTTATTATCTGATGACAGTTCAGACCGAGCAGATCGGGCGGGCGTTTCCACTGGCGCTGCTGCCCTGCGGCCCGGCCGTGTATCTGCTCAACCGCCAATTTCTGCGCAAGCCCCGCAGCATGCTGGCGCTGGGCGCGCTGAACATTGGCACCGCAGCGGTGCTGTGTGCCGTTTTCTGCCTTATCGACGGCTGGATGGGCATTGCCCCCTTTCTGTTCGTGGCTGCCTTTACCCTTGCCCTTTGCATCAAGGGCGCCAGCTATGTGTTTACCCCTTTGATCGTAAAGGATCTGCTGTTGCTTTTGGACGGCAGCTTTGCGCTTGTGGTGCTGTGCGCCGGCTTTCTGGGGCTGACCGGCCACCCGATGCACTACTGCCTTGTGGCCATCTGCGGCATGGCGGTAGCTTTGCTGAATCTGGCCGCCATGCGCAGCAACCGTCCCCTTGGGGTGCGGGAATGGCTGTTTTTAGCTGCCGCCTTTCTGACGGTGGCCGGCGGCATGCTTCTGCTTACCGGTGCCGCCGCCCCCATGGGGCAGGCCATTGTGGCGCTGTGGAACGGAACGGGCAGTGTTCTTCTCTTTTTGATGAACAGCCTGTACCGACTGCTGCTGTGGCTTACTCCGCCCGCCCCCGACTACAGCGAGGAAGAACCGCCGGCCGCAGCCTTGCAGCCTGAAACCGAGCCCGAGCCGGTGGGCGAGCCCAATCCCATTCTTACAAAGATCCTGTTTGCTGTGATCGCTGCGGCTGTACTGTATGGCGTATACTGGCTGCTGCGTCAGCTGAGCCGCTGGAAACTTTCCACCCGCACTTCCGCCGCAGCTGCCCTTCCGGAGCAACCGCAGCAGAGCGATCTGCCTTTGCATGAACTGCTGGCACGCTTGCGTCGTGCACAGCGTACCCGCCGCTGGCTGCGCAAGCACCGCAGTACCCCGTTGGGGGTGTATTTCTGGCTGGAGCGTCGCTGCCGCCGCACCCCATGGCGCAAGCTGCCCGGCGAAACGCCCCGCGGTTTTCTGACCCGACTGGCCGACCAACTGCAAAGCGATCCTGTCCTTTGCAGCGATTTTGCCGTCCTGATTCCTGCCGCCGACGCCGCACTGTACAGCAGCAAAACGGATTGCCCGCCAGAGTTTGCAGCCACCGCCCGCCGCATCCGCCGGCAAACCGGCCGCGCGTTGCTGCTGCAGGCTGCCCACAAGCGGCTGCACCGCTGCCCCCCCAGAAGTATGAGATACAACGTCTATTCACTGCGCAGCCTTATGGGAAAGATACGTATTCTGTAATGCATTATTACGGGTAAAATACAACAAAGGAATCGCCTCGGAATGCTTCCATTCCGAGGCGATTCCTTTGCTTTTTTCTACCTTGCACCCTCAGGCACCAAGCGCCATCAGGCGGTATACATTGAGCACGATCAGAATATCGACCGACACCGTGCCAAACACCAGCCAATGATCCAGCGGGCGCTGCAGCCGCACGGTACGTGTTTGCAGCGCTGCAGCAAGCAGCGGCAGCGCCGGCAGGAAGTACCGCCCCTGCACACCAAAAATAACGGTGTAATTGATGGGCGTCCACATAATGCAGGCCAGAACCGTGGCGCCAACCACGCCAACAAAAATCAGCACACCCCACAGCCTGCGCCAACCAACGTGCACCGGGCTTTGCCCCTGCTGCAGTGTTGCCG
>JAFULE010000217.1 GCA_017483235.1 Faecalibacterium sp.
CCCAGCGGCGCGTGGGAAGCCATCACCGCCGTGATGAAAAACTTTTTGAAGTACCCCAACGCCAAGCTGCAGATGAAATACTTTGGCCAGACGCTGGTGCGCACGGCTCCGCTTCTGATGTGTGCGCTGTCGGTGCTGTTTGCCTATAAGGTGGGCATGTTCAACATCGGCGCGGCGGGCCAGTATGTGGCCGGCGCCTGCGCTTGCCTGTATGCTGCGCTGGCCTGGGGTCTGCCCTGGTATCTGTGTGTGCTGGCGGCCATGCTGGCCGGTGCGCTGCTGGGCGGCCTTTCCGGCGCGCTGAAAACCTTCTGCAATGTCAACGTGGTCATTTCGGGTATTATGCTCAACTGGATCGCGCTGTATATGACCAACCTGATTTTGGGTACGGTCAAAAACCCCACCAGCCCCTACACCCGCTCGGTGCGCGGTTCCAACCCCAGTGCGCTGCTGCCCAGCATGGGTCTGGAAAAGCTGTTCAGCGGCGAAAAAAGCGTGACCATTGCCATTCCGCTGTCGGTGGTGATCGCGGTGCTGGTGTGGGTGGTGCTGAACAAAACCAAGTTTGGCTATGAACTGAAGGCCACTGGCTGTAACTTCAATGCCGCCAAATATGCCGGCATGAAGGAAAACCGCAACATCATTCTTACCATGATGATTGCGGGTGCGCTGGCCGGCATGGGTGCGGCCATGCTGTTCCTGACCGGTATTGAAGACTGGGAAACCACCATTTCCTCGGTGCCCGGCATGGGCTTCAACGGCATTGCGGTGGCTTTTCTGGGCGGCCTCAGCCCCATTGGTTCGGTGCTGGCGGCTTACTTTATCCAGCATATCACCTCGGGCGGCGGCAATGTGGACCTGACCTTCTACAGTGCCCAGATCTCCAGCCTGATTTCTTCGCTGATCATCTTCCTGTGCGCCTTTGTGGGCTTATTCAAATATTATATTCAGGCCCGACTGCAAAAGGCAGACGAGAAAAAAGCCGCTGCGGCGGTTCAAAACAGGGAAGGGGGTGAACAGCAATGATCCTTCTGCTGCAATATACCCTGCTGTTCGCCTCGGTGTTGCTGCTGGTTGCGCTGGGTGGCTGCTTTGCCGAGCGCAGCGGTGTAATCAACATCGGTCTGGAAGGCGTTATGGTCGTTGGTGCGCTGGGCGGCGCCCTTACCATGAAATTTCTGCCCATTTCGGTGGGCGCTCCGGTCATGATCCTTGCCACCATTCTGACCAGTGCGATCAGCGGCCTGCTGTTCAGCCTGCTGCTGGCGGTGGCGGCCATCAACTTCAAGGCTGACCAAACCATCACCGGTACGGCGATGAATATGCTGTCCACGGCCGCGGCTACCGTCGGCGTGAAAGCAATGAACACCGCCATGTCCGGCGGCAACGACGTTTCCTCCGAGGTGGCCTACACTGCCGCCCGCGAAATGTTTATGGTGCGCATCGGCGGCTTTACCTTCAACTGGTTTATGGCGGTGGCGCTGGCCGCGCTGATTATTTCGTATGTGGTGCTGTATAAAACCCGGTTTGGTCTGCGGCTGATGGCCTGTGGCGAGCATCCGCAGGCGGCCGACTCGGTGGGCATCAACGTGTACAAAATGCGGTATGCCGGTGTGATGATCTCGGGTGTGCTGGGCGGTTTGGGCGGCATTGTGTATATCACCGCCGGTGTCAATGCATGGAAGTTTGAAAACGGTGTGGCCGGCTTTGGTTTTCTGGCCATGGCGGTTATGATTTTTGGCGCATGGCAGCCCGGCAAGATCGCATTGTCGGCGGTGCTGTTCGGCTTCTTCCGTGCACTGGGTAATGTGTACAGCGGTTTTGATTTCCTGATGCAGATGAATATCCCCAGCGTGGTGTATAACATGCTGCCCTATATCATCTCGCTGGTGGTGCTGGCCTTTACCTCGCAGAAATCCCGCGCCCCCAAGGCCGAGGGTATCCCCTACGACAAGGGCAGCCGCTGAAGCCGGTGGTTTGCTGAAACAAAAAGGCTCCCCCGGCGAAAAATGGGGGAGCCTTGTGCTTTTTGCCGGGCAAAGAACCAGCAAAAGGTTTTGCCGTTCCTGCATGGTGCGGCAAAACTGTGATAGGATAACAAAAGTGCCGCCCCGGCGGCAGAAACGGAGGGTGACCCTGCCATGCGTATGTACGACCTGATCGCCAAAAAGCGGGACGGCGGCGAAATGACCCGCGAGGAACTGCAGTTTATGATCGACGGCTATGTGGCCGGCCGCATTCCCGATTACCAGATGTCCGCCTGGATGATGGCGGTATATCTGCGCGGTATGACCGCCCCCGAGGTGGCCATTCTGACCGACGTGATGGCCCACAGCGGCGATATGGTAGACCTGTCGGCTATCGAGGGCATCAAGGTGGACAAACACTCCACCGGCGGCGTGGGGGATAAAACGACGTTGGTCATCACCCCGGTGGTGGCGGCCTGTGGGGTGAAAATTGCCAAGATGAGCGGCCGCGGCCTTGGCCATACCGGCGGCACCATCGACAAGATGGAAAGTGTACCCGGCACCCGTACCGCCCTCGGTCAGGAAGAATTCTTCCGGCAGGTAAATCAGATCGGCATTTCGGTCATCGGCCAAAGCGGGGAGCTTGCTGTGGCCGACAAAAAGATGTACGCCCTGCGCGATGTGACCGCCACAGTAGGCTGTATTCCGCTGATCGCCTCCAGCATTATGAGTAAAAAATTGGCCGCCGGCTCGGATGCCATCCTTCTGGATGTGACCACCGGCACCGGTGCTTTTATGAAAACGGTGGAGGACAGCATCCAGCTGGCCCGCATGATGGTGGACATCGGTGCCCGCAACGGCCGCCGGATGGCTGCACTGATCACCGACATGGACACCCCGCTGGGCCGCAACATCGGCAACAGTCTGGAAGTGATCGAAAGCATGGAGGTGCTCAAGGGCCGGGGCGAAGCCGACCTGACCGAGGTCTGTCTGCAGCTGGCCGCCAATATGCTGGTGCTGGCGGATAAGGGCAGCCTGAGCGAATGCCGTGCCATGGCAAAAGCAGTAATCGAGGACGGCTCGGCCTTTGAAGTATGTAAACAGATGTTTGCCTGCCAGGGCGGCGATGTGCGGGTGCTGGAGGATTACAGCCTGTTTGCACAGCCCGAAGCCAGCTTTGAACTGCTGGCCGAACAGGATGGTTATATCTGGGCCAACGACACCGAAAAAATCGGCAGTGCCAGTGTGCTGCTGGGCGCCGGACGCATGACCAAAGAGGATGCCATCGACCCGGCTGCCGGCATCGTGCTGCACAAAAAGACCGGCGACGCGGTGAAACAGGGCGAAAGCATTGCCACCTTCTATGGCAAGCCGGATACCTTTGCAGCGGCAGAAGCCATGTACCGCAGTGGCCTGACTTATTCCGACAAAAAGCCGCCTGAGGTGCCGCTGGTATACGCCCGGGTGACCGCCGATGGGGTCGAGCGGTTCTGAGTGTGATCCATCGGCTGCCGCAGCAAAGCACAAATTGCTGCGGCGGATTTGCCCTGTGCAGGGCGCCAATACTGTAAAAGGAGAACCTGTGCATGACCTTTTTCCTGTTGTTTATTTCGGCGGTGCTGCTGCTGGGCGTGCTGTTCAGCAAGCTGTCCAACCGCATCGGTATTCCGGTGCTGCTGGGCTTTCTGGCACTGGGCATGGTGTTTGGCACCGACGGCATCTTCCGCATCCCCTTCGATGATTATGACATCGTCAACCACATCTCCACCATTGCGCTGATCTTCATCATTTTCTATGGCGGCTTTGGTACCAACTGGAAAGCCGCCAAACCGGTGGCGGTACAGTCTATTCTGCTGTCGACCCTGGGCGTTTTTGCCACGGCAGCCCTTACCGGTGTGTTCTGCCATTTTGTACTGGGCTTCAGCTGGCTGGAGGGCTTGCTGGTGGGCTCGGTGATCGGCTCCACCGATGCAGCGTCGGTGTTCTCGATTCTGCGTTCGAAAAACCTCAGCCTCAAACATAACACCGCTTCCATGCTGGAGCTGGAAAGCGGTTCCAACGACCCCTGTGCCTACATGATGACCTTTTTGATCCTGTCCATGATGGGCGGCGGCGTTACCGGCGGGCAGGCCGTGGTGCTTACCCTGCAGCAGGTGCTGTTTGGCCTGGCAGGCGGTGCGCTCATTGCATGGGCAGCGGCATGGATCATCCGAACCCTGAAGGACGATTCCAGTGTTGGCCCGCTGGTGGTTGTTGCGGTAGCTATTCTGTCCTATGCGCTGCCGGCCTATCTGGGCGGCAACGGTTATCTGAGCGCTTACGTGGTGGGCCTGGTGCTGGGCAACCAGCATGTGGCCGATAAAAAAGAACTGGTGCATTTTATGGACGGTATCGTCTGTCTGATGCAGATCACCCTGTTCTTCATGCTGGGTCTGCTGTCCACACCGTCCAGGCTGCCTGCCTGTTTGCCGGTGGCCCTTGCCATCACCGCGTTTCTCACCTTTGTCAGCCGCCCGCTGTCGGTGGTTGCGCTGCTGCAGCCTTTTAAGGCCCCGGTGGGGCAGCTGGGTGTGGTGGCATGGGCCGGACTGCGCGGCGCCACCTCGGTTGTGTTTGCCATTATGGTGGTGATCAGCGGGGTCAAAACCCAGTATGATCTGTTCCACATCACCTTCTGCGTGGTACTGCTGTCCATCGGTGTGCAGGGCAGTCTGCTGCCATGGTGCGCCAAAAAGCTGAAGATGATCGACCCGCAGGGCAACGTGATGCGCACCTTCAACGACTACAGCGGCGACGATACCCCGGTGCAGTTCATTCGCATCTACATTCACGAAGGCCATCCGTGGAACGGCAAGCTGATCCGGGAAGCACCCCTGCCGCCCGACCTGCGTGCGGCGCTGATCCTGCGGGGCGACGAACGTGTGCTGCCCAAGGGCGACACCCTGCTTTGCCCTGGTGATATCCTGATTTTGAGCGCCATTGCCTATCAGGACGAACAGCGCATCGAGCTGCGCGAAACTGCGGTGGCCGGCCATCCCGAATGGCAGGGCAAGCATATTTATGAGGTGGACTGGGGCGGTGCACTGGTCATTCTGGTGCAGCGCGGCGGCGAATCGGTGCTGCCCTCCGGCGAGGTGGAACTGCAAAGCGAGGATACGGTGGTTCTGGCCGATATGGGCTGATTAATAACTTGCGTACAATAAGGGCACACCGCGGCCTTGCGGTGTGCCCTTGTTTGTTGTATGATGAAAAAAACAGGGAGGTGCGGCCATGAAAACAGGTATTCAGGTTTCCAGTTTCCGACCGGTGCTGCAAACGCCGGAGCAGGTACAAACAGCTTTTGAAAAAATGGTGGGGATGGGCTGCCGCTGGGTGCAGCTGCAGTGGATCAACCCGGCGGTTCCGGTGGACTGGATCGCCCGTTGCCTCAGGCAGAGCGGCTGCATCAGTGTGGGCCTGCAGGATCGGTATGACGACATTCTAAAGCAGCCGGAGTATTATATTGACCTGAACAGGGTTACCGGCGCAGAGTGGTTCTGTGTAGGCCGTATTCCGCAGCGGCTGCGCAGTCGGGCTGGGCTGGATGAGTATGTCAAGGAACTGCGGGCACTGCAGCAGCGGCTGGAAGAAGTGGGGCAGAAGCTGTGCTTTCATGCAGTAACGGCAGATTTTGCCCCCATTGACGGGTTGGATCCGGTGGAATATCTGTTGAACGCCATGCCGGAACTGCCCGTCTGTGCAGATTTGTACCACCTGAGCCATGTGTACGCAGATGTGCCCGGCTGGCTGCGGCGGTATGCCGGCAGAGTGTGCATGGTGCACTTTAAGGATGGGAGAGGTAATCGACTGGTGCCGGTGGGGCAGGGTGAGATCGATTACGACACTCTTTTGAAAACCTGTCTGCAGGCCGGGGTGGAGTACGGCTTTGTCGAGCAGGAGCAATGGGAAGGCGACCCGTTCGAGCGATTGCAGGAAAGCTTCGACTGGCTGAACAAAAGGCTGGAGGAACAGGAATGATTAAAAGGGTGTCACGAAGTGTGACACCCTTTTTGGTTTCCATGGTGGCTGTTATCCCAGCTTGCGGTCGATGTATTCACTGCGCAGCTTGTCGTACAAGATCTTCTGCTCGCTGTACAGTCCAAAATAACCACTGAGGGTATATGCGGCGGTGCAGGCCAGAGCAAAAAGGGGAATGCCCTGCCCGCCAAACAGCTCGATGGCAATAAAGATCGAGGCCAGCGGGCAGTTGGTGCAGGCGCAGAACAATGCCACCATGCCCAGCCCGGCAGCAAACCCAGCCGGCAGACCCAGCAGCGGGCCGACAGCACAGCCAAAGGTGGCGCCGATAAAGAACACCGGCACGATCTCGCCGCCCTTGTAACCGGCGCCCAGCGTCAGGGCAGTGAACAGCAGCTTCAGGGCGCAGGCGTACCAGACCGCATGCCCCTCAATGGCGTGATGCAGCACCGCAGCGCCGGCGCCGTTGTAATCAGTGGTGCCCAAAAGGGCGGTCAGCGCGGCAATCAGCACGCCGCCTGCCACCACACGCAGATACGGGTTTTTGATGTAACGCTGGTAAATATGAGGGGCACTGTGCAGAACAAGGCAAACTACAATGCTGACCACTGCCATTGCGGCAGCCAGAATCAGAGTTTGCAGCATGGCGATGGGGGTAAGTTCGGGCACCTCCGGCAGGGTGAAACGCTCGGGCGGAATGCCGAACAGGCCGGCGATCCAAAAGCCGATCAGGGCGGCAATCACGCAGGGCACCAGCGCAGCGTAGTGCATGACACCCACATTGGCCACCTCCAGCGTAAAGATGGCCGCTGCCAGCGGGGTGCCGAACACGGCGGCAAAGGCGGCCGCCATGCCGCACATGGTCATGCCGCGGCAGTCGATGTCGCTTAGTTTCATCGCCTGCCCCAGCTTACCGGTGATCGAACCGCCCAACTGCAGGGCGGCACCCTCACGCCCGGCCGAGCCGCCGAACAGATGTGCAATAACGGTGGAACACAAAATCAGCGGGGCGGTTACCAGCGGCATCAGCCGGCCGTTCCGCAGGGCAATAAATACCGCGTTGGTGCTGCCGTCGGGCAGGTTGGCTTTGCGGTAGGCCAGCACCACCGGCAGGCCAGCCAGCGGCAGCAGCCAGATCAGCCATGGATGTGCAGTGCGCAGGTTGGTCACCGTTTCCAGTGCAAGGGCAAACAAGCTGCCAATGGGGCCAATCACTACGCCGCACAGCACAGCAAGAGCAGTCCACTTTACAAAGGTAACACAATACGGTTTACATTTTTCCCAAAGCAAGTTGGTCACTTCCTTTTTGAATGTTCTGTCTTTTATCTTACCGCTTTTTGCCAAAAAAGAAAACCTTTGTGCCCCAATTTGCAAAAAAAGAACGGGAAGCCGGTCTCGGCTTCCCGTTCTTTAACGGAATAGTGAAATTACTTTACAACAGCGCCCAAGTTGGCACTGGTTACCATGCGGGCGTAGCGGGCCAGCCAGCCACTCTTCACGTTGGGCTCGGGCTGCACATAGGCGGCCTTACGCTGTGCCAGCACCTCGTCGCTCACCTGCAGGGTGATCTTGGCGTTCGGAATGTCGATGGAGATGGTGTCGCCCTCCTCCACCAGACCGATGGGGCCGCCGGAGGCTGCCTCGGGGCTGACATGGCCGATGGAAGCACCGCGGCTTGCGCCGGAGAAGCGGCCGTCGGTGATCAGCGCCACGCACTTATCCAGACCCATGCCGGCCAGTGCGCTGGTGGGGTTCAGCATCTCACGCATACCGGGGCCGCCTTTGGGGCCTTCGTACCGGATGACCACCACGTCACCGGGTACGATCTTGCCGGCGTAGATGGCGCTGATGGCCTCGTCCTCGCTGTTGAACACACGGGCGGGGCCGCTGTGCTGCTGCATCTCGGGGGCCACGGCGCTGCGCTTGACCACGCAGCCGTCCGGGGCGATGTTGCCCCACAGAATCTGCAGGCCGCCGGTTTCGCTGTACGGATCCTCGATGGGGCGAATGGCCTTGGTGTTCAGGATCTTGGCCCCCTTGATGTTTTCGCCCAGGGTCTTACCGCTGACAGTCAGCACATCCAGATCCAGCAGGTTCTTCTTGGCCAGCTCGGCCTGTACGGCGGGAATGCCGCCCGCGGCAAACAGGTCGGGCATGTGGGTGGGGCCGGCCGGTGCCAGATGACACAGGTTGGGGGTCTTGGCACTGACCTCGTTGAATAGTTCAAGATTCAGCGGAATGCCTGCCTCGGTGGCAATGGCCAGCAGATGCAGCACGCTGTTGGTGCTGCAGCCCAGTGCCATGTCGCAGGCCAGCGCGTTGCGGATGCTGCGCTCATTGATGATCTGGCGAGCGGTGATGTTGTTCTTAACCAGATGCATAATGGCCATGCCGCTGTGCTTGGCCAGCTGCAGGCGCTTGGCGTACACGGCGGGAATGGTGCCGTTGCCGGGCAGGGCGATGCCACTGGCCTCGCACAGGCAGTTCTTGCTGTTGGCGGTGTACATGCCGCTGCAGCTGCCGCAGCCGGGGCAGCAGTTCTGGGTGCAGTCTTCCAGCTGTTCTTCGGTGATCATGCCGGCCTTGTAGGAGCCCACCGCCTCGAACATCTTGCTCAGGCTGACCTCCTCGCCGCCGTAGGTGCCGGCCAGCATGGGGCCGCCGCTGCACACGATGGCAGGCACATCCATACGCACGGCAGCCATCACCATGCCGGGCACAATCTTATCGCAGTTGGGCACCAGAACAAGGCCGTCCAGCTGATGGGCCATCAGCATGGTCTCCACACTGTCGCAGATCAGCTCGCGGCTGGCCAGAGAGTACTTCATGCCGATGTGGCCCATGGCAATGCCGTCGCAAACGCCGATGGCAGGGATCAGAATGGGGGTGCCGCCGGCCATGCGTACGCCGGCCTTGACTGCCTCGGCCACCTTGTCCAGATGCATATGGCCGGGCACGATCTCGCTGTGGGCACTGACCACGCCGATCAGCGGACGCTCCAGCTCTTCGGGGGTGTAGCCCAGTGCGTAGAACAGGCTTCGGTTGGGGGCGCGTTCGCTGCCCTTGGTTACATTGTCGCTTCTCATAGAAAACGCTCCTTTTTATCCAAAAAGGCCGGGCACAAATCGCTTTGTACCCGGCCCACGGTTTGGGTCTGGTTGGTGGGGCAGAAGCTTACTTCTTCAGCCAGCTCATCATGCCGCGCAGCTCTTTGCCCACGGTCTCGATGGGATGCTCGCTTTCCAGACGGCGCTGCGCCAGGAAGTGGATCTTGCGGCCGCCGTTGGGGCTCATTTCGGTCAGGAACTCGCTGGCAAAGGTGCCGTCCTGAATTTCGCGCAGCACCTTCTTCATCTCCTTGCGGGTCTCTTCGGTGATCAGGCGCTTGCCGGTGCGGTAGTCGCCGTACTCAGCAGTGTTCGAGATGGAGTAGCGCATCTTGTCAAAGCCGCCCTCGTTGATCAGGTCGATGATCAGCTTCATCTCGTGGCAAGTCTCGAAGTAGGCCATCTCGGGGGCGTAACCGGCCTCTACCAGGGTGTCGAAGCCGGCGTGGATCAGCTCGCACACGCCGCCGCACAGAACGGCCTGCTCACCAAACAGGTCGGTCTCGGTTTCCTCCTTGAAGGTGGTCTCCAGAATACCGGCGCGGCCGGCGCCGATGCCGGAAGCGTAAGCCAGAGCGATCTCTTTGGCCTTGCCGGTGAAGTCCTGCTCAACGCAGATCAGGCTGGGAACGCCCTTGCCTTCCAGGTACTGGCTGCGAACGGTGTGGCCGGGGCCCTTGGGGGCGATCATGATC
>JAFULE010000218.1 GCA_017483235.1 Faecalibacterium sp.
GGCCGTTACGGCCTTGGTTCCACGGATACCCATCCCGCTTCCGTCTTTGCTGTCTACGAAGAGCTGGCAAAGGACGCTCCCAAGAACGAGTTCACCATCGGTATTGTTGACGACGTGACCAACCTGTCTCTGGAAGAGAAGGTCTCCCCCAACACCGCTGCAGAGAGCACTATCGAGTGCAAGTTCTGGGGCATGGGCGGCGACGGTACCGTTGGCGCCAACAAGAACTCGGTTAAGATCATCGGCGACCATACCGACAAGTACGTTCAGGCTTACTTCCAGTATGACTCCAAGAAGACCGGCGGCGTGACCATCAGCCACCTGCGCTTCGGCGATTCCCCCATCCGCAGCCCCTACTACATCAACCAGGCCGACTTCGTTGCCTGCCATACCCCTGCCTACATCAACATGGGCATCAAGATGGTTCAGGAAGTCAAGCCCGGCGGCGTGTTCATGGTCAACTGCCAGTGGTCCGATGAGGAGCTGGCCCACCATCTGAACGCCGAGGCAAAGCAGTACATTGCCAAGAACAACATCCAGCTGTACACCATCAACGCCATCGACAAGGCCATCGAGATCGGTATGGGCAAGCGCACCAATACCATTCTGCAGTCTGCCTTCTTCAAGCTGGCCGACGTGATGCCCATCGAGGACGCTGTTGCCTTCATGAAGGCCGCCGCCAAGAAGAGCTACGGCAAGAAGGGCGACGCCATCGTTGAGATGAACTACAAGGCCATCGACGCCGGTGTGGACGCCATCCACAAGGTCGAGGTTCCCGCCGATTGGGCCAACGCCGTGGATACCGCCGCTGCCAAGGAGCTGGTGGGCCGTGAGGCTGTGGTCAAGCAGGTTCGCGAGATCATGGAGCCCGTTACCCGTATGGACGGCGACAGCCTGCCTGTTTCCGCCTTCCACGCCATCGCCAACGGCGAGTGGGAGCAGGGCGCTTCCGCTTACGAAAAGCGCGGCACCGCTGTCAACGTTCCCGAGTGGAACGCTGCCAAGTGTGTTGGCTGTAATGCTTGTGCCTTCGTCTGCTCGCACGCTACCATCCGTCCCTTCATGCTGACCGAGGACGAGCTGGCTGCTGCCCCTGCCCAGACCAAGAGCGCTACCCTGAAGACCGCTCCCGACTACAAGTTCGTCATGGCTGTTTCTCCGCTGGACTGCATGGGCTGCGGCGAGTGTGTCACCGTCTGCCCCACCAAGGCCATCACCATGGTTCCCCAGGAGAGCCAGGCTGCCGAGCAGGAAGTGTTCGACTACTGCGTGGCCAACATCTCCAAGAAGCCCAGCAAGTTTGCCGACGATACCGTTATCGGTTCTCAGTTCAACCAGCCGCTGCTTGAGTTCTCCGGCTCCTGCGCAGGCTGTGCCGAGACCAGCTATGCCCGCCTGATCACCCAGCTGTTCGGCGAGCAGATGTACATCTCCAACGCCACCGGCTGCTCGTCCATCTGGGGCGGCACCGCTGCCATCTCTCCCTACACTGTCAATAAGGACAGCGGCCATGGTCCCGCATGGTGCAACTCTCTGTTCGAAGACAACGCTCAGCACGGTCTGGGTATGCACATCGGCCAGAAGACCATCCGCGAGAACCTGATCAAGCGCATCGAGGGCATCGTTGCCGACGAGCGCGCCTCTGAGGAACTGAAGGCTGCCTTTGCCAAGTTCGTCGAGACCAAGAACAACACCCGCGCCAACGCTGCTCCCGCCAAGGCCCTGATCGCCGAGCTGGAGAAGGTTGCCGCCGCCGGCTGCCCCGTTGCCAAGGAAGTGCTGGAGAGCAAGCAGTACATCGCCAAGAAGTCCGTCTGGATCTTTGGTGGTGACGGCTGGGCTTACGACATCGGCTACGGCGGTCTGGACCATGTGCTGGCTTCCGGCGAGGATGTCAACGTGATGGTCTTCGACACCGAGATGTACTCCAACACCGGTGGTCAGATGTCCAAGGCTTCCAACATCGGCGAGGTTTGCCAGTTTGCTGCCGCCGGTAAGGACATCGCCAAGAAGAGCCTGTCCGAGATCAGCATGACCTACGGCTACATCTATGTTGCTCAGATCGCTCTGGGCGCCAACATGAACCACGCCATCAAGGCCATTGCCGAGGCCGAAGCTTACCCCGGCCCCTCGCTGATCATCGGCTACGCCCCCTGCGAGCTGCACGGCATCAAGGGCGGCATGACCAACTGCCAGAACGAGATGAAGAAGGCTGTCGAGTCCGGCTACTGGAACCTGTTCACCTTCAACCCCGCTCTGAAGGCCCAGGGCAAGAACCCCTTCACCCTGACCAGCAAGGCCGTCAACGAAGAGAAGTACCAGGATCTGCTGGCTACCGAGACCCGTTACAGCCGCCTGCAGCGTGCCTTCCCCGAGCGTGCCAAGGATCTGTTCGCCAAGAACCAGAAGGCCGCCGAGGATCGTTACGAGCATCTGGCTCGTCTGGTCGAGCTGTACAAGTAATCAGAAGTTCTGAGGATTGTACCCCAACGATTTTAGCGCATCCCCCCTGCCCGGTATGGGCGGGGCGGGCTGCCTGAAATACCAACCGGAGCGTTCGTGAGAACCCTCGAAAGCACACTGCGCGTGTGACGGAAGCATAAGGTCTGCTTTTTGGCGGATACCTTGCTTCGGCAGCGGCATAAGTCCCGGCTGGCCGGGTAACTTGCCGGTGTAAAAACTGAAAATGGTTTTGCCGCCCCCTGCCGTTTGGCCCGGGGGCGGTTTTTTGTTGCCGAAACAGCCGCAAACGGCAAAAGGCCGCCGCCCGCAAGGCAAAAAGGGTCCACATCTATAAAAAGCGGGGCCGCCTTGTTTTCGGTGGGCTATTGCGCAGGGCGCCCGTTTACGGTATGATAAAGAAAATGTCAAACGGTTTTTTCTGCCCAAAAATTTGTCGGAAAAGGGGCTGCTTGTATGTGGATGATCCTGGCGTTTGGTTCGGCAATTTTTGCCGCCCTTACCTCCATTTTGGCCAAGATCGGCATCGAAGGGGTCAATTCCAACCTTGCCACGGCCATCCGCACCCTGGTGGTGGTGGCCATGTCCTGGGGGATGGTGTTTCTTACCAATACCCAGGGCGGCATTTCCGAGATCAGCCGCCGCAGCTGGCTGTTTCTCATCCTGTCCGGGCTTGCCACCGGTGCGTCCTGGCTGTGCTACTACAAAGCCCTGCAGCTGGGCGAGGCGTCCAAGGTGGTGCCCATCGACAAGCTGAGCGTGGTGTTCACCCTGATTCTGGCCTTTGTGTTCCTGCACGAAACATTCACGCCCAAATCGGTCATCGGCTGCGTGCTGATCGCCGCCGGTACCCTGCTGATGGTGCTGTAAGCCGCCATGGGCCGACAAAGCGAAAAAAGCCCCAAAAACCGTGAACACCGGTCGTTTTCCCGGGAAATAACGCCAAAGGCAGCGGCTTTTCGGCCCTGTTTTCCACCGGTGAGTTCCCGTTATACCGTCTGTGCCCGCCCCGGCCGAAGAGATACGGCCAAAGCCGGGCTGCAGGCGCCGGCCTGTATCCCCAAAACGGCAATGCCGTTTGCCATACAACCCACCATACATCCAAAAAAAAGGAGAACCGCCCTATGGTCAAGCACGTGATTTTGTGGAACCTGAAAGACGAATACACCCCCGAAGAAAAGGCTGCCATCCGCGCCGGCATCAAGGAAGGGCTGGAAGGCCTGGCCGGCAAGATCCCGGGCCTGGTGGACATCAAGGTGTATCTGCCCACCCTGCCCACCAGCACCGCCGATGTGATGCTGGACTCCACCTTTGAAACCGCCGAGGCCCTGGCCGTTTACGCCAAGCACCCCCTGCACGTTGCGGTGGCCGACGGCAAGGTGCGCCCCTACACCAAGACCCGCGCCTGCCTGGATTTTGAGGTTTGATGGAAGGCGGCTTTGACTGTTGCCGTTTTACGGGCCGCCCTTGGGGCGCTTCCTCTCAAAATGGGTCGAGGACCCACGGTCCTCCCCCATGGTCGGCTGTGCCGAACATGGGGCCCCCTCCCCTGATCATTTTTCGAGGAACGCCCACGCGGTTGGCCTGATCTACGGATCGCCTTTTCCTGAAAACCGAGTCGAAAGAACCCGCTGCCCGCCGGTATCGGCTTTGGGCAGAAGTGCGCGCAGAGTAATCGAGAAAAAACGTAGCGGAACAAAGAATTTTGTTCCGCCATTGCTGCCCCACCCCGCGCAC
>JAFULE010000219.1 GCA_017483235.1 Faecalibacterium sp.
GCCACCGGAAGAGCTTTGGGCGCCGCAGGCACATAAAAGCAGGGCGCACAGGGCCACAGCAAACAGTTTTGATTTCATGACGGACTCCTTTTTAGTGGCGGAGAATACACTATGACGGATCGGGCACAAAGCTTTCAAATTTGGGGCCCTGATGGGTCAGCAGGCCGCAGGCGCCGGGCGTCAGTGTGCCGGACTGGCTCAGCGGGGCGTATGGGTGCTTCGCCGTGCGGTACTGTAATTAGTAGGCGGTAGGATAAGAAACAAACACGTTATTTTGGCCCAAAGGTGTTTTGGTGGCCTTTCAAATGGGTCTCAGCCTTAAATTGTTCACTGGCATCCATGTTTGGTGCGTCTTCCGGCCGGATGGGAAGATGCTTTTGGTTGTAAGCTCGTTCCGGGCGTACCCCGGTGATCTGACGGCGAAAATCCCATTTGCGGTAAAGGTACAATGCTGCGGGGCACAGGATGAGCGCCGCAAAAATGAAGAGCAGCCACTGCGTTGCGGTCATAGCGGGTCTCCTTTCACTAAGAGGGAAGGTCACAGAATACTGTAATAATTCAAGAATAACAAAGGGAAAACGTTTTAGTCAACAACGGTTGGTGAGGCGTAAAAGAAAATATAAACCAGCCGCCCGGCGAAGCAGTGCTTCGCCGGGCGGCTGGTTTTTTTGTATCAAATTCCGTTCCCCGCCGGGAATCGCCTATGGCAGTGCCGGCGAGTGGAGTAATCGAGAAAAACTTTTGCGAAACAAAGCATTTTGTTTCGCCGCAAAAAAGTTTTTTCGGTTCCTTTTTTTCAAAAAAGGAACAAATCGCACCGGAACAAATCGTCCCCGTCAGTTCTTCAGCGACTGCATGGGGGCGGGCAGGCGGCCGCCGCGGTTGATGAACACCTCGGGGCTGCGGGTGTTCAGCGGCATAATGGGACCGTAGCCCAAAAGACCGCCGAAATCCAGAATCTCGCCCGCCTTGCGGCCAATGGCCGGGATGACGCGCACCGCGGTGGTTTTGCTGTTCACCATGCCGATGGCGGCTTCGTCGGCGATCAGGCCGCTGATCACCTCGGGGGTGGTGTCGCCGGGGATGATGATCATGTCAAGGCCCACGCTGCACACGGCGGTCATGGCCTCCAGCTTTTCGATGGTCAGGCTGCCGGTTTCGGCGGCACGGATCATGCCCTCGTCCTCGCTGACCGGGATGAACGCGCCCGACAGGCCGCCCACATGGTTCGAGGCCATCACGCCGCCCTTTTTCACCGCGTCGTTCAAAAGGGCCAGGCAGGCGGTGGTGCCGCAGCAGCCGCACTGCTCCAGACCCATCTCCTCCAGAATGTTGGCCACGCTGTCGCCAACGGCCGGGGTGGGGGCAAGCGACAGGTCGATGATGCCGGCCGGCACGCCCAGCTGCTGGCTGGCCAGATTGGCCACCAGCTGGCCCAGACGGGTGATCTTGAAGGCGGTGCGCTTGACCAGCTCGGCCACCTGATCGATGGAAGCGTCCTTGGGCAGCTTTGCCAACGCGGCGCGCACTGCGCCCGGGCCCGAAACGCCCACGTGGATCTCGCAGTCCGGCTCGCCGGGGCCGTGGAATGCACCCGCCATAAAGGGGTTATCCTCGGGTGCGTTGCAGAACACCACCAGCTTGGCCGCGCCGATGCACTGGCGGTCGGCGGTCAGCTCGGCGCTCTTTTTCACCATGTAGCCCATCATGCGGATGGCATCCATGTTCAGGCCGCTTTTGGTGCTGCCGATGTTCACCGAGCTGCACACGATGTCGGTCTCGGCCAAAGCGCGGGGGATCGACTCGATCAGCCGCACGTCGCCGGCCGAAAAGCCCTTGTGCACCAGTGCCGAGTAACCGCCCACAAAGTTGACGCCCACCGCTTTGCCGGCGGCGTCCAGCGTTCTGGCAAAATCCACCGGGTCGGCGTCGGGGCAGGCGCCCAGCAGCATGGCAATGGGGGTAACGCTGATGCGCTTGTTGATGATGGGAATGCCGTAGTCGGTGCTGATGCCCTCCACCACCTTAACAAGGTTGGCGGCCTTGGTGGTGATCTTGTTGTAGATCTTCTCGCAGGCCTTTTTGGGGTCGGGGTCGATGCAGTCCAGAAGGCTGATGCCCATGGTGACGGTGCGAACGTCCAGATTTTCCTGGGTGATCATCCCGATGGTTTCCAGAATGTCACCGCTGCGGATCATACTCATGGCTGGCCCCTCCTCAGATGGTGTGCATGGCATCGAAAACTTCCTGACGGGTCAGGTTGATCTTCATGCCCATTTCATCGCCCAGCTTGTCAAAGGCGGTGTGCAGCTCGGCGCTGGTGACAGTGCAGGCGGAAAGATCCACCAGCATGATCATGGCGAACATGCCCTGCAGCACGCTCTGGGTCACGTCTTCGACGTTGATGCCCAGCTGAGCGCACAGGCCCGATACGCGGGCGATCACGCCCACGGTGTCTTTACCGATCACGGTTACAAATGCTTTCATAGCATAACCCTCACTTTACTTTCCCATAACACGATGCGCCCAAAACGGCGCGATGCGAACGATATCCCTTATTATAACAGAACAAACTGTAAAATCGAAGCGAGAACGGTTTACTTTGAGAGAGAATTTTTTTATAATACTACTAATTATATCATGCAAAACGCACACATTGCGCCCGGTTAGCGCTGTACAGTGTGCCGAAAGGAGCCATAGAGGATGGAGAATAAAGTGATGAACCAGCTGCTTCGCATTCTGGAAAACAACGCCCGCCTGCCGGTGGAGGATATTGCCGCCATGCTGGACAAATCGGTGGCCGAGGTGGCCGCCATGATGGATCTGGCCAAGGCACAGGGCCTGATCAAGGGCTATAAAACCCTGGTGGACTGGGAAAAGGCCGGCGTGGACCGGGTGGAAGCGGTGATCGAGCTGCACGTCAGCCCCAAAAAGAGCCACGGCTTTGACGAGATCGCCAACATCATTGCCGGTTTTGAAGAGGTGGAAAGCGTGCTGCTGATGAGCGGCGGCTACGACCTGCAGCTGACCATCAAGGGCAAAACCTTCCAGGATGTGGCGTTGTTTGTGGCAAAGCGGCTGAGCACCCTGGACGCGGTGCTTTCCACTGCCACCCATTTTGTGCTGCGCACCTACAAAAAGGAAGGCAAGCTGTACACCGCCGAAGAGATCGATGAAAGAGAGCTGACCGTGCTGTGATGGATTACACAAAGCTGCTTGCGCCTGCGGCGGTGGCCATGCGCCCGTCCGGCATCCGCAAGTTTTTCGATCTGGCCGCCGAAATGCCCGAGTGCATCAGCCTTGGCGTGGGCGAGCCGGACTTCAAAACCCCGTGGGCGGTGCGCGAGGCCGGCATCGAAAGCCTGGAGCGCGGCCGTACCACCTACACCAGCAACGCCGGCCTGATCGAGCTGCGGGTGGAGATCACCCGCTATCTGCGCCGCCGGTTCAAAATGGACTATAACCCCGGTCAGGTTCTGGTGACCGTTGGCGGCAGCGAGGCCATTGATATGTGCGTGCGCGCGCTGGTGGCCCCCGGCGACGAGGTGATCATCCCCGAGCCCTGCTTTGTCTGCTACGACCCCATCACCACCCTGTCGGGCGGTGTGCCGGTGCATGTGCAGTGCAAGGCTGAGGACGAGTTCCGCCTGACCGCCGAGGCGCTGCGTGCAGCCATTACCCCAAAAACCAAGCTGCTGATCCTGCCGTTCCCCAACAACCCCACCGGCGGCGTGATGGAACGGCAGCATCTGGAAGAAATCGCCGAGGTGCTGCGCGGCACCGACATTATGGTGCTGAGTGACGAGATCTACGCCGAGTTGAACTACGGCGTGGCGCCCCATGTGTCCATTGCCACCATTCCCGACATGTACGAGCGCACCATCGTGGTCAACGGCTTTTCCAAGGCCTATGCTATGACCGGCTGGCGGCTGGGCTATGCAGTGGGCCCCAAGCCTGTCATCAGCGTGATGACCAAGATCCACCAGAGCGCCATCATGAGCGCCCCCACCACCAGCCAGCACGCCGCCATTGTGGCACTGCGCGAGTGCGACGACGAGATCGAGCGGATGAAGGAAGAATACAACCAGCGCCGCCGTCTGGTGGTAAAGGGCTTTAACGATCTGGGGCTGGAAACCTTCGAGCCGCGGGGCGCGTTTTACTGCTTCCCCTGCATCAAGTCCACCGGCATGACCAGCCAGCAGTTCTGCCAGACCCTGCTGGAGAAAAAGCATGTGGCGCTGGTGCCGGGCGATGCCTTCGGCGAAAGCGGCGAGGGCTTCTGCCGGGTCAGCTATGCCTATTCGGTCGAGCATCTGAAGGAAGCGCTGAAGCGGATCAAAGAATTTCTGGACGAGATGAAGTAAGGATACTGCCTATGAACCACTCTGTTGCGGTGTTCCGCGCCGATGCCTATACCCCCGAAGCCTGCACCCGCGCGGTGGAGGGGGCGTTTGCCGCGCTGGAAGCACCCAAACGCATCGGGCCGGATACCAAAATCCTGCTCAAGCCCAACCTGCTGGCCAAACACGCCCCCGACAAGGCGGTGACCACCCACCCCGAAATTCTGCGGGCGGTCATCCGCGCCTGTGTGCGCCGGGGCGCAAAGCCCCAGAACATCACCATGGCCGATTCGGCCGGCGGGCTGTACAACCCTGCCGCGATGGAGGCCTTGTATAAGGTAAGCGGGCTGGCCGCGGTGTGCGCCGAAGAGGGTGTGTGCGCCTACACCGCCTGCGAAACCGACCTGTGCGCAGCCGACGGCCGGGTGGTAAAGGAGTTTGAACTGCTGCGCCCGGTGCTGCAGGCGGATTTTATCATCAACCTGCCCAAGATGAAAAGCCATGTGATGACCGGCATGACCGCCGCCACCAAAAATCTGTTTGGCTGCATTCCGGGGCTGAAAAAGGCCGAGTGGCACACCCGCTTCCCGGACAAAGAGCGGTTTGGCCATATGCTGATCGACCTGCTGGAAACGGTGCAGCCGGATATGGCGGTGCTGGATGCGATTGTGGGCATGGAGGGCGACGGCCCTGCCGGCGGCGAACCGCGCAGCGTGGGCCTTGTGATGGGCAGCGAGGATCATCCTTTGCTGGACCTTGCCATCTGCCGGCTGATGCAGTTTGATCCCATGCGGGTGCCCTATCTGAAAGCGGCGGCCGAGCGCGGCCTGCTGCCCGAAAACGGCTTTGACCCGGCAGTGCTGGTGGGCGAACCCGACGCCTTTTTGCCGGTGGAAAACTGGAAAATCCCTTCCAGCTACGAAAACGGCGGCGAGGGCAGCACCGATTTTGCCGACAGCCGAAGCCGTATTCCGGCTTTTCTGGCCCCGGTGGTGCGCTATGCCGAAAAATGGATCGCCCCGCACCCGGTGGTCAACCGGGCCAAATGCATCGGCTGCGGCCGCTGTGCCGAAATCTGCCCCCGGCAGACCATCACGGTGAAA
Source organism: Faecalibacterium sp. (assembly GCA_017483235.1). Classification (GTDB taxonomy): domain Bacteria; phylum Bacillota; class Clostridia; order Oscillospirales; family Ruminococcaceae; genus Faecalibacterium. Next base: position 5,444 of record JAFULE010000219.1, read on the forward strand.
AACGGCAAGGCAAAAATCGAGGTAAACAGCTGCATCCGCTGCTTCTGCTGCCACGAGATGTGCCCGGTCAAGGCCATGGATGTAAAAAAGCTGAGTGTCTTCAGTCTGTAAGAGAGGAGCTGCCCCATGTATCAAAACCGTGTTGTTACCGTAAAGGCCCCCGCCAAGCTGAACCTTGCGCTGGATGTAGTGGGCCTTTTGCCCAATGGTTACCACGATCTGGACATGACCATGCAGACCATCACCTTGTATGAAACGGTGGTGCTGCGCCGCAGCCACGATCTGCGTCTGACCTTGCCCGGCAGCCGTGTGCCCGCCAACGACAAAAACACCGCCATCAAGGCGGCACTGGCCTTTTTTGATTACACCGGGCTGCTGGCTGGGGTGGATATTACCATCCACAAACAGGTGCCGGTGCGTGCCGGCATGGCCGGCGGCAGCGCCGATGCCGCTGCGGTGCTGGTGGGGATGAACGAGCTGTACGGGGCAAAGCTTTCGATGAGCGAGCTGTGCGCCATCGGCGCAAAAATCGGCGCCGACGTGCCTTTTGCCCTGATGGGCGGCACCTGCCGGGTGCAGGGCGTGGGCGACTTTTTAAAACCGCTGCCCCCCTGCCCGGACTGCTGGTTTGTGGTGGTGATGCCGGGCTATGGGGTTTCCACCCCCGAAGCCTTTGCCGCCTATGATAAGGTGGGTTCGTCGGTGCATCCCGACTGTCTTGCACAGGAGCAGGCCATCCGCGCCGGCGATCTGGAAGGGATGTGTGCTGCGGCGGGCAATGCACTGGAAGAGTGCAGCGGCGCCGCCGATAACGAAAAAATCAAGGCCCTGCTGCGGCAAAGCGGCGCAGTCACTGCCCTGATGACCGGCAGCGGCGCGGCGGTGTTCGGGGTATATCGCACCGAAGCCGAAGCGCAGGCAGCCGCCGCAGCGCTGCAGGCCGAATACCCGCAGGTGTGGGTGGCCCGGCCTGACAAGGGCGGCGCCCGCGTGCTGGAAACCCGGTAAAAAATGGAATAAACGAAATGACGCACACCCATACTTTGGCTGCAAAGCAAAGGGAAGGGTGTGCATTTTTGATGTGTACGGTACTTATAAAATGGCACAGGCCGCTGTGCGGGCTGCTGGGGCTGTGGCTGGCGCTGGCGGTCGGCCTTTGGCAGCAGGATTTTGCGGCCCGGTGCGATGCGGTGCGGCAGAACACCCTGCGGCTGCATATTCTGGCTGCCGACGACAGTGTGGCACAGCAGGCGGCCAAGCTGCGGGTAAAAAACAGGGTGGTGCAGCTGGCCGGGCGGCTGTACGGCAATGCGGAAGACATCCGGCAGGCAAAAACACAGGCGGCCCGCTGCCTGCCCCGGCTGGCACTGGCAGCCAGCCATGAGCTGTGGCAGCAGGGCAGCAGGCAGAAGGTTTCGGTCGGCCTGACCAACCGCTATTTTGCAGCCAGAACCTACGGCGAATACACCCTGCCGCCCGGATATTACGACGCGGTGCAGCTGACCATCGGGGCAGGGCAGGGGCAGAACTGGTGGTGCTGTTTGTATCCGCAGCTGTGCCTAGCCGCCTGCAGCGGCTATGCCGACGCAGGGCAGCAGGCGCTGGTGACCGGTGATTACGAGATCCGCTTCCGGCTGGCGGAATGGTGGCAGCAGCTGACCGCGCCGCCCCGGCCCGTCCCCGAACAGGCGGTGTGTACGGTGGGCAGATAAGCCGCACCCTTTTTGTGCCCCGGGCATACAGTGGGGCATAAGGAGGTGAGCAACTCTATGGCAGAACCTGCATTTTACAGCACCCTGCGTACCGGCTCCAGCGGGCCGGATGTGGCATTGGTGCAAACCTGGATCAACGGCCTGCGCAGCCGCTGGCCCGCCCTGCCCAGCCTGACGGTGGACGGCAACTACGGCAGCGGCACCGCTGCCGCGGTGCGGCAGTTCCAGTGCTCGGTGGGCATCAGTGCTGACGGGGTGACCGGCCAGACGACCTGGAACACTCTGTACAACAACTATGCCGATCTGAACGGCGAGGGCGAGCAGTTCCCCGGTGTATCCATCCGGCGGGGCAACAAGGCGGCTACCGTGCGTTCGGCTCAGGCCCGGCTGAATGCACTGGGCGCCCGGCTGACCGCCGACGGCAACTTTGGCGCGGCCACCGAAACCGCGGTCAAGGTGTTTCAGGCGGCCAACGGCCTGACCGCCGACGGCGTGATCGGCCGCAGCACCTGGAACCGGCTGTATAACACCAACTGACGAGCAAAAAAGCAGTGCTTTCTGCAGCAGCGGAAAGCGCTGCTTTCTTTTTTTAGGCGGGCGGAGGCAAAAATCCCGCCAAAGGGATGCAAACTGTGGTATCATAAAGTTGATAGTAAAAATCCTGTTACGAAAGGAACCAACCACTATGCTGAATCTTGTTCTGGGTGTTTCCGGCAGCGGAAAAACCACCCTGTTATATCAGCAGCTGCGCCAACGGGCGCGGGCCGGGCAGCGCAGTATTTTGCTGGTGCCCGAGCAGTTTACCTCCAGCACCGAGGCGCGCATCTACCGTACGCTGGGGGATGCGTACAGCAGCATGGTGGAAAGTTTTTCCTTCACCAGTCTGGCCGAGCGCATTCTGCAAAGCTGCGGCGGTGCGGCGGTGCGCACTTTGACCGATCCGGGGCGGGTGGTGCTGGTGCGCCGCGCGCTGGACGAGCTGGGCGGCAATGTAAAATATTATTACCGGCATCGCCGGTCGGCGGCTTTCTGCCAGCTGGCGGCCGAAACCATCACCGAGCTGAAAAGCGCCGGCCTGAACGGGCAGCAGCTGGGACGGCTGGCATTGCAATGCGGTGCCGGAAGTGAAAAACTGGCCGAACTGGCATTGATCTTCCAAAGTTATGAGGCGTTGCTGGCCCAGACCGGTATCGACCCCAGCGACCGGTTGGAACTGGCCGCCAACCGGTTGGATGAGGCCCTGTCAGCCGGTCAGCTGCCGGAATTTCTGCGGGACCGTGCTTTGTTTGTGGACGAGTTCGACACCTTCAACGCCCCCAAAAAGCGGTTGATGGGTGCTTTGATGCGCACTTTACCGCAGGTGACGGTGGCTCTGTGCGCCGACAGCGGGCAGCTGACCCCCGGCGAGCTGGGGCTGTTTTCCGGCGCCAAAACGGTGGCGCTGGAGCTGCACCGGCTGGCCCGCGAAAACGGCGCTGCCGTGGCAAAACCCACTGTTCTGACCACCGACCTGCGCCATCGCGGTGCCCCCGGCCTTGCCGCGTTGGGGCAGCTGCTGGCCTTTGGTGACTGCGACCAGCAGCAGGCCCCTGAAATTACGATGTATGAAGCCCCCAACCGGGAAGAAGAAGCCCGGGCTGCCGCGGCTGCGGTGCGCCGGCTGATGCGGCAGGGCGTGCCCTGCGGCAAAATGGCGGTGGTCTGCCGCGATCTGGAAACCTACCGCGCCGCGGTGCGGTATGAATTCCGTCTGGCAAATATCCCGCTGTATTGCGACGAGCCGCTCAACCCGGCCTTCAGTGCCCCGGCTGCCGCGGTGCGGGCGCTGCTGGGGCTGTGCCGCGGCATGGACTGGTGCGACAATATGACCGCCCTTGCCAAAACCGGCCTGTGCAGCCTGACCGAGCAGCAGGTGTGCGCACTGGAAAACTATGCGTATACCTGGGCACCCGGCATGGCGGCCTGGCACGAAGAATTTAACAAAAACCCGCAGGGCTTTGGCGAAGCGTCCCGCGTGACCGAGGAAGAAAAGGAAAATCTGAAGCTGGCTGAGCAGGCCCGTGCATTTCTGATCGCGCCGGTGGACAAGCTGCGCACCGCGGTAAAAGGCGCGAATGCCGAGCAGTTCAGCCGGGCGCTGTATCTTTGCCTGACGGCGCTGGGCGCCGAACAATGCCAGAAGCAGCAGATGGCGGCGCTGAAGCAAAGCCGGGGCATCCCGGCTGCCGAAGAGGCCGCCCGCGAATGGAACGTGACCATGGATCTGCTGGATCAGATGGCCCGTCTGCTGTGGGGCGAGCCGGTGTCGGCCGAAGAATATGCCGATCTGTTTGCGCTGCTGCTGCGCAGCTGTGATCTGGGGCAGATCCCGCAGACACTGGACGCGGTGCTGTTTGCCTCGGCGGGCAAGATGCGGCTGAACGAACCGGACTATGTGTTTGTGCTGGGGCTGGCGGAAGGAGAGTTCCCCCGTGCGCCGGGCGACACCGGCCTTTTGACCCATGCCGACCGCGATGCCCTGATGGCACAGGACGTGCAGCTGCCCGACTGCTTTGAAAACCGCATGGTGCGCGAGCAGGTTGCCTTTTACAAGGCCCTTACTGCCCCGGCAAAGGGGCTGTGGCTCAGCTGGCCGGCTGGCATCGGTGTGCCCCGCACCGCCCAGTTGGAGCCGGTGCAGCAGCTTTTGCACCCCGCTGCCCCCCAATTGGATATCCGGGATGCCGCTGCCACCCCCGCCGCCGCGCTGGATGCGCTGGGCAGTATGTGGGGGCTGAAGGGCGGCGAAACGGCCAGTCTGTACGCTGCGCTGCAGCAAAGCGGAGGCGATGCCGCCCAAAAGCTGGCGGTGCTGCGCCGCATGGAGGAAATGCCCCCCAAGCAGGTAAAGGATACCGCTGCCATGGCCCGCCTGCTGGGCGACCGGCTGTCCATCTCGCCCAGCCAGCTGGAAAAATACTATCTGTGCCGCTACGGTTACTTTCTGCAGTATGTGCTGGGGCTTCGCCCCCGCCGTAAGGCAAAGTTGAGCGCCGACCAAAGCGGGACCCTGATGCACTGGGTGCTGCAGCAGGCGCTGGAAATCAACCCCGAAAAGGACGCTTATGCCCACTGGAAACCGGTGCCTTTTGCCCAAATGAAGGATGCTCAGCTGGCAGAGCTGGCCCACAAGCTGGTGCAGGAATACGCTGCGCTGTATCTGCCCGAGCATACCACCCGGTTTGGGTATCTGCTCAGCCGTATTGAAAAAAGCATGGCGGCCCTGCTGTGCTGGCTGCGGGACGAGCAGCAGCAAAGCCAGTTTGAGCCGGTGGCTTGTGAACAGCGTATTGGCCGCGGCGAAGATGCCCTGCCCCCGCAGGTATATCAATTAGGAGATGGACGCACCGTTCAGGTGATCGGTACCATAGACCGCACCGACCGCTGGGTGGATGAAAATGGCACCCCGTGGGTGCGTGTGGTGGACTATAAAACCGGCACCAAGGCCTTTGACCTGCGCGAAGTGTACTGCGGGCTGGACTGCCAGATGCTGCTGTATCTGTTCAGTTTGACCCGGGACGAAACCGGCC
>JAFULE010000220.1 GCA_017483235.1 Faecalibacterium sp.
GTCGTCGTTCTGATCCTTTACCTCATTATAGGTATGCAGCAGCTTCAGCGTTGTTGGCATATAATAGGTGACAAAACGGCGGGCTTTGCCGGCACTTTCGGGATGTGCTGCCACCCACGCACCAATGGCGCGGCTGGTGGTTTGCATTTTCTGCAGCTGTTCCACTGCCTGCGGGTCGGTCATCAGCCGACATTCGGTGCCAAGAACCCGCGCAAACCGTTCGATTGCTTCGCAGCTTACCTCCCCTTCCTGCGCTTGCTGCGGCTGTACCGGCTGGGGGGCAGGCTGCTGCTTTGCCAGCTGCGCAGTCTGCCATGCCTGCGAAGTAAGATAAAGCTCATCGGTGGTTTCGTCCAGCCAGCCGGTCAGCCAACCTTTGTTCAAATATTTGCGCAGCTCTTTGCGCACCTTGCCCGCCGGACGCTGCAGCGAAGCCGCAAGCTCCGGAACCGAAATGCTGGTGCGCTCACCAATGATCCGTGCATAGGCGCGGATACGCCGGAATGCTTTCAGATTGGCAATTCCGATCAGGGCAGGCCACGCAAACGGAAGTGCCACAACACCGCACAATGCAGCGGCCAGCAGCGCATCGGGGTCCATGGTGGCAAGCCAGACGATCAGGGTGATCAACGAGCCCAGCAGCAAACCGCCCGCCACAATGCCGCAGGGAATGGTAAGCCCCAGCCCCCACGCCAGACGCTTGCCGCTTTGAGCGCGCAGTGCTTTTACATGTGCCGGCGGCCCCTGTCTTCTGGCACCGGTGCCAAACCGGTGATTTTGCGCCGCCGACTGCTGCCCTTCGGCGTTTTTCTTTTCCATTTCAGCGCGGGCCTGCTTGAGCCCAAGGCTGACCATATCCAGTACGGTACCACCCAGTTCCACAGCGCGATCGCCCAGTTCCTGCCCACGGCCTTCAAAGCCGTGGCGGATGCCATCGGTCACCGATTGGCTCAGCGCCTGCAGCTGCTGTTCCAGCTCACGCTGCAAGGCGGCCTGTTCGGCAGAAGCTGCCCCGGCATCGGTCTGTCTGGGCCCAGATGTGCCGTTGGACGGCGCACCGTAAAGGGTGGAATAATCAAATTCGTTGCGTTTTTCCTGCATTGTTACAAACCAGCTTTACTGTTGTTGCTGCGGGTTATACTGCTCGCAGATCATTTTAGCCACACGCAGGCCATCCACGGCCGCGCTCATAATACCGCCGGCATACCCGGCGCCCTCGCCGCAGGGGTAAAGCCCCCGCAGCTGTATACTTTGCAGATCCTCGCCGCGGGGCAGCCGAACCGGGCTGCTGGTGCGGATCTCGAGGCCGGTCAAAATTGCATCCGGCCCAGTATAGCCGGCAATTTTACGCTCATAAGCACGCAGGCCGGAACGCAGGGTATCGGCCAGTTCGTCGGGCAGCAGTGCCCCCAGATCTGCCGCACACACACCGCGGTCGTAGGTGGGCTGCACCGCACCGATCTTCAGCTGGCCGGTGCCGTCCAGAAAGCTGCGCACATTTTCAGCCGGCGCACCGTACAATCCGGCAGCCTTGCCGGCTTCGAAAGCACGGTATTCCAGCATACGCTGGAACTCAATGGCCTTACGTGGATCCTGCCCGAAGTCGGCGCCATCCACACTGACAACAACCGCTGCATTGGCGTTTTTGCCGTCGCGGGCGTGGTAACTCATGCCGTTGGTGACAACGTGGCCGGTTTCGCTGGCCGATGCCACCACCTGACCGCCCGGACACATACAGAAGGTGTACACACAGCGCTTGCCCACATGCTGGCTGAGCTGATACTCGCCGCGGGGCAGCGCCGGGTGCCCGGCCGCCTCGTGATACAACGAGCGCTCGATTTCGGATTGCAGATGCTCGGCACGGAAGCCAACGCTGAACGGCTTACAGGACAGCTGCAGCCCCGCCTGCATCAGCATCTGGAAGGTATCGCGGGCCGAATGACCCACCGCAAGCACCAAAGCTTCGCAGGCAATCTCCCCTTTTGTGGTCTGAATGCCGGTCAAAACGCCATTCTGCATCTTCAGGCCAGTAAGCTTTGTGTCAAACCACACTTCGCCCCCCAGTGCCTGAATCTCGCGCCGGATGGATGCGATCACCCCGCGCAGCAGATCGGTGCCCACATGGGGCTTCTGCTTCCATGCAATTTCGGCCGGGGCGCCATGCTGCAGCAGCACATCGGTGACAAAGCCACACAGCTCATCCCCAATGCGGGTGGTCAGTTTGCCATCCGAAAAAGTGCCTGCGCCGCCTTCGCCAAACTGAATGTTGGCGTTTTCGTCCAGCTGGCCGGTGGCAGAAAAATGCTGCACCGCCTGCACGCGGCGCGAAAGTTCGGGGCCGCGCTCCAGAACCAACGGGCGGAAGCCCTGTCGGGCCAAAAGAAGTGCACTGAACAGGCCAGCCGGGCCAAGGCCGCACACCACAGGCCGATGGGGCAGCGGTGCAGCACCGTTTTTGACCACAAAAACCGGCTGTTCTTTTATAGCAACGCAGGGCGAAGCACCCGCATAGCGCAGTGCTTCACCCTCTTCGTTGAGCGATATCGCAACGGTATAGACCAGGCTGGGCTTGCCATGCCGGGCATCTACCGAAAGCTTTGACACCCCGCATGCCGCCACCTTGCGGCGCGGCACGCGGGCAATGCGCAAAGCCTGTTCGTATGCATCCTGTTCCGAAGCGGACAGGGGCAAGCGGATATTTCGTACCAGTAACATCTTTTCTCTCGATCAGCCGTTGCTTTCGATCTTGCACTGTACCGTATAGGTGCCAACGGCAAACACCTGCGGGGCGCTCGGCACATAAATGCTGACCGCAATGTTCTGCTGCCCCACCACAAGGGACAGATCGTCGATATCAATGCGTGCCACCACGCTTTGGGCAGTCAGGCCTTCCAACACGTCGGGCGGGCCATACAGCTCTACATTGTGGATGCGTTCGCTTTCCACCGCAATGGTATACCCACTGGGCAGGTTGATCACTTCCACGGCTGTATCGGCCGGCAGATTCAAGGTCTTGGTGGACAGGCCGCTGCAGTCAAAGCTGACGTTGATGCGCTTGAGGTTTTCCTGGCTGACAATGCCGTTGGGCAAAGTGACCGGCAGCTCGTACACCTTATCCAACGCAAAGGTGGACAGGTCGATGGTGCCAACCGCCATTTCGCCCAACCGGTCTACCACATCGGCAGGGCCGGCCACCCGCAGCGATTCCTGACTGAGGGAATACTTCAGCACCGATTCGTCAAAGCCCAGCGGCTTATTGACAAAACTGATGGAAATGGGCATTTCGGCCAGTTTGTAAACCGTAAGGCTTACCTCGGCTTCGTTTACATCCGAAGTCGTGTAGGTAAAGGGCACTTCATGCCCTTCTTCATCCAGATACTTCAAAGGAACCCGAACCTGGGTGTTGCCCTGCAGCTTACCATCCACGTCAAACTCGGCAACTACGGTTTTGATCTTTTCCAGTTCGCCCACCGGGCCGGTCAGGTTCACCTCGCCGGGCAAAGCCACGGCACGGTTCAGAATGTAGCCCTCCTCGATGGTGACATTGCGGGTGGCAACCGTGATGGGCAGTTTCAGATCGCCCACCGTGTCAAAAATAACGTTTACTGTGCTGTTTTCTTTTTTCAACGAAACATCAATGGCATTGCTACCCGATGCAGTGCAGCGCACATTCAGCCGCAGCTTCATTTCGCCGCTGCCCTTAACCGAAGAGTAGTCGGGATAAACAATAAAATCATCTTTGCTCAGGTTGCCGATCAGATAACCGTCGCCCGAAGCCACAACACTGACCGTGTATTCCGGCTGGTTGACAATGGAAAGCCCCTGTTGGGTATAGCTGACCGAACCGTAGGAGAAATCCACCGGGATATTGGTAATGGTCTGCACAGTGTTGGTCTGGATGACCATGGTCACATACATCCAGGCAAACAAGGCCAGTACCAGCGAGATGGCAAAGCGGGCGCGGTTATTGTCCAGAAGGGTGGCAACACGAAGCTGCTGGGTGGGCTTTTTTTCGCCCCCGGCAGAGTTTACAGGCTGCTTGTTCATTCGGCAGTCGCCTCCTCTCCCTTTTCTTCCGCATGTTCCTCCGTTTCGGGCGGCGGATTGAACAGCTTTTTCAGCTTGGTCCAGGTATCCTCGGCCGGATTCTGTTTGGACTTGGCAGGCGCCTGTTCCTTGGGCAGAACATCATCCAACAAACGGGTATACAGCGCCTGACGGTCGAAATGGCGGATAAGAACACCGTTTTTGGCCACCGAAATGATGCCGGTTTCCTCGCTGACCACAATGGCAATGGCGTCTGAGTTTTCGGCAATGCCCAGCGCAGCACGATGGCGGGTGCCCATATCCTTGCCAAAGTCCAGGTTGTTGGAAAGAGGCAGCACACAGCCGGCCGCCTTGATCATACCGGCCTGAATTACCACGGCACCGTCATGCAGCGGGGTGCCCTCGTAAAAAATGGTGCCCAGCACTTCGGGGTTGACCTCGCTGTTTACCGGGGTGCCGGTGCGGACGATCTCGGACAGGTTGGTGCGGCGTTCCAGCACGATCAGCGCGCCGGTGCGGTTTTCGCTCAGTCGCTCAGCAGCATCGCAGATGGCAATGATGGCACTGCGCCAACGACCGCGCAGACTGGGGTCGTTATGCCGGTTGTGGAACAGCTTTGCCGCCCACTGGTCGGTTTGGCCCATCTTTTCCAGTGCGCGCCGGATCTCGGGCTGGAATACGATGACCAGCGACAGCACACCGACCGACAGAATGTTGTTCAGCAGCCACAGCACGGTACGCATTTTCAGCACGCCCGCAACGATATAAAAGCCCATGATCAGCATAAAACCCTTGGCCAGCTGACCGGCACGGGTACGATTGATAAAGCCAAGCAGCAGATAGATGACCGCTGCAATGATCAGCACGTCTGCAAGGTCTGCCAGTTTAAACGTTTGGAAGTTTGCCAGAATCTGGTTCCAACTCATAACCGCAAACTCCTTTCCAGTCAAAATTGATAACCCCATCCACTCTTTTTACAGCGGCTGGAGAAAACACAAATCAATAGAATAAGTATAGCACAACCGGTTGCGCCTTGGAAAGATTTTGAAACGGGTTATCCCCTGTTTTTCACAATTCAGGCCCGCTCGATCAGTGCCACTGCATGGGCCGCAATGCCAAGACCTTCGCCGGTAAAGCCCAGCTTTTCTTCGGTGGTGGCCTTCAGGCCGATCTGGTTTACCTCCACCCCAAAGGCGGCGGCAATGTTGGCGCGCATGGTGTCGATATGGGGAGCCAGCTTGGGTTTCTGGCACAGGATGGTGGCATCGATGTTTTCCACCCGCCAGCCCTCGGCTTTCAGCAGATCCGCCACGCGCCGGGCCAGCAGCAAGCTGTCAGCCCCGGCATAGTTGGGGTCGTTATCCGGGAACAAGCGGCCAATGTCCTTCATGGCTGCCGCCCCCAGCACCGCATCCATGATCGCATGGGCCAGCACATCGGCATCCGAATGGCCCAACAACCCCTTTTCGTACGGGATGTCGACGCCGCCCAGAATCAGCTTGCGGCCTTCGACCAGACGGTGTACATCATATCCATGTCCAATTCGCATTGTTTTCTCCTTTTCTGCGCAGGGCAGGTCTTCTTTTGTGGTGATCTTGATGTTGGCGTAATCGCCCATGGTCAGCACAACCGGGCGGCCGGCCAGCTCAAACAAACTGCAGTCGTCGGTAACAAGCCGGGCCGTTTCTTCGTCCATTTCGTCCAGTACCTGCAGGTACACCGCCCGGTCAAAGCACTGCGGAGTCTGAACCGCATACAGGGTGGAACGATCGGGCGTGGCACTTACCACACAGCCTTCCGGAACGGTTTTTCCATCACCGCGGACAGCCTGCTTGACCGTATCTTTCACCGGCACTGCGGGGGCTGCGGCACCGCACTGTTTTGCGGCCTGCAGTGCCTGCTCGATCACCTGTTCACTGACAAAAGGCCGGGCCGCATCGTGGATAGCAACCAGCGTGCCACGTGCCGCGCGCACACCGTTTGCCGCGCTTTGGGCGCGGGTTGCGCCGCCGGCCACCACCTGCACCGGCTTTGTACAGCCCTGCGCCGCCCGACACACAAAGTCGTGATTTGCACCGGCCACCAATACCAGTTCGTCCACAGCCGGGCAGCGATCGAATGCACGGATACTTTGCTGCAGTACGGTGATGCCGCCCAAATCAAAGGAAAGCTTGTCAAACCCCATCCGGGTAGACGAGCCGGCCGCGACCAACACCGCTGTTACACCTGTATGCATGGCACCCTCCTTTGCAGGGCAAACTCTGCCCCAGCATAATGATTCATCTTCAAATTTTATTATAGCGCACCTTGCCAGAAAAATCCACACACAGCGGGCCAATCACCGAAGAAAAAAACGCTTTACAGCCGAGAAGTAAAGCCACTTTACAATACGAAGTATCGTTAAAAAAAGCAGGGTGTGTTCATTCACCCTGCTTGTCGTATGAATTTTGTGGATCATCCGGGGTTATAGGTGCAAAGGGCCTGCTGCAGCGAGTCGAGCCATTCGGGAACTGCCAATTCGCCGGTGGTCTGATCCAAGGTCCACAAAAGGGTCGGCTGCATAAAACCGATCCTCCCCTGTTCAAACGGGTGACCTTTCAGCACTAACTGATACCGGGTGCCGTAATGGCGCACGGTAAGGGTGACACTGCAGTACATAAAACCGTCTTCTTCCTGTGCAGCTTCCACACTGGAAACGGCTTTTTCCAACGTAAGCCCGTAGGTTTGTTCCACTGCCTGCAGCTGCTGCAGCATTTGCTGGGCCGAAAGCGGCCCATTGGGGAACACACCACCGTAATAGAAATATTTTTCCATGCCCTGCACATCGCCCTGAATAGCCGCATCCATTGCTTTTTGGGCATTGCGCCAGCTGGAAAAGCTGGCAAGGGTGTACCCTTCGCCTGCAAGGCTGCCCATGGTCAGCCAGCCCAGCGCCGAGGCAAAACGAACCACCGTGGACTCGCTCACGCCCACGCTCTCCCCCAGGCGGCTGGCTGTCATGAATACCGCCTTGTCATAATGATCCACAATATATTGGGCAATCCTCCGATGGCCCTTACTCAAGCGCTTACCCGACTGGTTCAGCCGCTCGATCATATCCTGCATTTCCTGCATAACTCTACCTTCCTTGGCGTTCGTTTCCTTCAAAAAATTCAAGAACGCAGGACATATTATACGGTAATGCCGGGAATTTTGCAAGCCCGAATTGCAAATGATGCATTTTCCTGCAATCTGCTGCATCTTATGGATCACACATGACCCAGCGTCGTTGCCAGCAGCAGCACCGCTGCCGCAACCGCAAGAACAGTGCGCAGGATGTAATACCGTTTTACCCTGCGGAAGGGTTCTTTGGCTTGCGCCGCCCCCTGCTGCAAGCTCTGCTGCACAGGCAGCTGCGCCTGCATGGCCCGGTAAATGCTGCGGCAATGCTCGCATTCATCCAGATGGCGGCGGATCAGCGCTTTGCTTTCCGGCGTGCACAAATCTTCGGCATACAGGGGCAGCAGCTCCTGCACCAGAATGCATTGGTTTTCCATTCAGTTCCCCTCCTCCTGCAGCCATTGGGCCAGCTTTGTTTTGGCGCGATAGAAATTGACCCGGGCCGCGTTTTCACTTTGCCCCACGATCTGCCCGATCTCGCGGAAGCTGAACCCTGTCAGCAGCCGCAGCAGCACAATTTCTCGCGCTTCCGGGGCAAGGCGGTGGATACAGCGGTAGATTCTTGCGGCAGCTTCCTTTTGGTCAATCGCCTGTTCCGGGCCGGGCTGAGCGGCAGGCTGCTGTTCCAGTTCGTCAAGGTCGACCATCTGCCGTACCTTCTGTTTTTTCAGCCAATCATACCATTTGTGCTTTGCAATCTGGCACAGCCACACCACAAGTTTGCAGCTGCCATCGTAACGATGAATACAGCGCACCGCTTCGAAAAACACTTCCTGTGTCAGTTCTTCGGCCAGATCGGCGCGGCGGGTTAGGGTAAAGCAATACCGATAAACCGGCTGGGAGTATTCCCGGTAGATCTGTTCCATTGTATCCACTCCCCCGCCCCCTTTCGATCTGCTATACCTGTAAATAGAATGAAACCGCCGTTTGTTACAGCCATCCATCTATTTTTTCAAGAATACTGTTTTTGTACATGGATTGCAACAATAAAAGAACCGCGTGCCACAGCATGCGGTTCTTTTATTGCTGCTATATTGGTCGGTGCAAATCACCCGCCGGTATATTCATACAGCCGATACATCCGTCTGGCAAAGCTTCCGGCAAACACTTTGCGAAAAACAGCCCGCTCCAGCCCCTGCAGCTGGTCGATCAGATGCGTCGGGGTCATGGGATGCTCCTTTATAAAAGCAAGGCCTGCTGCGTGGGCCAGTGCTTCCGGCTCATCCATGCCATACACAGTGGTCACCCCCACATCGTTGATGGGATTTTTGTATTTGGACGCCTTGGCGGCAAAGGTGGTATAGCAGTCCAGCAGCAGGTTCAGCTGTTTAAACCGGCCATTCAGCTGCTGCAAAAGCGCCTGCAGCTGCTGTGGGATAAAATACATGCTTACCCCTTCCATCACCACTACTGCGCGGTCCGTTTCGGGCAACGCGGCAAGCCAGCCATCGGTACACACATCGGCGCCAACCATGTGGTACTGCTCGGTTTCGGTATAATACCGCCTGCGTTCTTCAATCACCGCGGGAAAGTCGATGTCAAACCAACGGCAGCCGGCCGGGTAGCCCACACGCTGGATCCGACTGTCCATTCCGCAGCCGATGTGTAATACCACCGTTTCGGGATTGGCCTGCAGCTGCTGCACAAGCCACTGATCAAACACTGCCGCACGCATCCCCATATAATACGCCAGCCATTTGGAGGCCGACTTACCGTTCAGTGCAAAGCCTTCGGCTGCCCAGATCTGTTCGGCCTTTGGGTCAGACAGAATTACACCTTTTTTGCTGACAATGGCTTTGCCATACAAAGGGATGTACAAGGTTTTGTTGACGTTATTCACCGCTGCGTCCCCCCCTACAAACGTTTTTTCTTTATTATAGCATACCCGGGGCCGGTGTGTAACTGCTATAGTCGAAACATTGGCCATTGACCGCACCGCCAAAGCCCCCTGTGCCAGCTCTTGGTATTTTTTTCTTTCTATCGTATAATGGTGGCAGATCGGTACCTTTTTTATAACATCAAGGCGGTGAACCATGCCATTTGAAATTGTACGCAATGACATTACGGTCATGCAGGTGGACGCTATCGTAAACCCTGCCAGCCGCAGCCCTGTGATCGGTTACGGGTGCGATGCAGGCATCCACCAGAAGGCCGGCCCACCGCTGCTGCAGGCACGGCAGAAGCTCGGCTGCATTGAGGTGGGGCAGGCCGCTGCAACCCGCGGCTACGGCCTGCCTGCGCGGTATGTTCTGCACGCAGTGGGGCCGGTGTGGCAGGGCGGCAGCCACGGCGAAGAACAGCTGCTGCGGCAATGCTACGATAACACCCTTGCCCTTGCGCTGCGGCGAGGCTGCCGTTCGGTGGCGTTCCCGCTGCTTGGCGCGGGCAACCACGGTTTCCCCACCGAAGTGGCAATGCAGATTGCCATTGCAGCCTGCAGCAGCTTTCTGATGCAGCACGAGATGCAGATCTACCTGGTGGTATTCAACCGCAGTGCCTTTACCCTGTCGGAAAAACTGTTTCATTCGGTAGCCAGCTATATTGACGAGCATTACATTCTGAGCAAAACACTGACAGAGTACAATATCCCCGAAAAACAGGGCAGCAGCGCCCCCCTGCAGCTGCAGCGCGATATGGAGCGTCGGCGCCTTCTGCGCTATCGGCATAGTCTGGAAGAGATGAGCGTCTGCGAGGCTATGCCCGCAGCCCCGCCTGCACCGGCAGCCACTGCACCGGCCAAGGACCTGAAAACCCTGCTGGAGCACACCGATGCCGGTTTTTCGGAAACGTTGCTGCGGCTGATCGACCGCTCCGGAAAGAAGGATTCGGCGATTTACAAAAAAGCCAATGTGGACCGCAAGCTGTTTTCGAAAATCCGCAGCAATCCCGGCTACAAGCCGTCGAAATCCACCGCGCTGGCCTTTGCCGTTGCGCTGGAACTGGACCTGGATGAAACGCTGGATCTGATCGGCCGGGCTGGTTACACCCTGACCCGCAGCAGCAAATTTGACATTATTGTGCAGTTTTTTATCGAAACAAAGCAATACGATATTTATAAGATCAATCTGGCCCTGTTCCAGTTTGACCAGCGGCTGTTAGGCGAATAAAATGTCGCCTGTCAGGCGACCAAAACCTCCTTCGTTTTCGCTATACTGATGGCGTAACAACAACGAAGGAGGTTTTACTCTATGACTGAACTGGTATTTATTCTTGATCGAAGCGGCTCGATGGCAGGGCTTGAGGCAGACACCATTGGTGGATTCAACTCGATGATCGAACGGCAGCGCAAGGAACCGGGCGATGCTGTAGTATCCACCGTATTGTTTGACAGCGAGATAACCGTTCTGCACGACCGGCTGCCGCTGCAATACATTGAACCTATGACCGACAACGATTATTGTGTACAGGGCTGCACTGCCCTTCTGGATGCGGTGGGCGGCGCCATCCATCACATCGGCAACGTACACAAATACGCCCGCCGCGAGGATGTACCCGAAAAGACCCTGTTTGTTATTACCACCGACGGCATGGAAAACGCCAGCCGCCGTTACAGCTACAAAGGTGTACAGCAGATGATCGAACGGCAAAAGCAGCGCTACGGCTGGGAATTTCTGTTTCTGGGCGCCAACATCGACGCTGCCGCTCAGGCAAAACGATTCGGCATTGCCCCCGAACGCGCCGCCAACTACCACAGCGACAAACAGGGCACCGCACTGAATTTTGAGGTGTTGGGCGAGGTGGTATGCGCCGTGCGGGCAGGCGCCCCCATCGAAAATAATTGGAAAGATCGGATCGACCGGGATTACAAAAAACGCAGATAAGATCGATCCGCTTCCGGCAAAGATTTTGCAGCGGTACAACAGCTTGTACCGTCACTCTTGCAGCATTATAAACAAGAACGCCGCCGACAGCTGTCGGCGGCGTTCTGTTTATGCAAAAATCAATCAGCTTTCTTTTTACCGGCACTGAACACGATGTAGATCACCGAGCAGACAGCCAGTACATACGGATAGAACAGGCAGGGCAGAATTTCGAAGGCCGAAACCGTGCTGCCCAGGTTCATGGCGGTGGATACTGCGATCAGCATCTGGGCACCATACGGGATCACACCCTGGAAAATGCAGGAGAAGGTGTCCAGCAGAGAAGCGGATTCTTTGGGGGTAATGCCATATTCTTCGCTGATCTCTTTGGCAATGGGGCCGGCCATAACAATGGCAACGGTATTGTTGGCGGTAGCAACATCCATGGCGCCAACCAGCAGGCCTACACCCAAGCGGCCGCCGATGCGCCCCTTGAACACACGGCGAATGCCGGCCAGCAGCGCCTCGAAGCCGCCGAATTCGCGGATCAGGCCGCACATGGCCGACACCAGAACGGTGACCATGATGGTTTCGAACATACCGGAAGCACCCGAGCCCATGTTGCCCAGCATGGTGATGGGGTCCATGGTACCGGTCAGCAGGCTGATCCCAATGCCCGAGAAGATGCCCACCAGCAGCACCACAAATACATTGATGCCCACAATGCCGCCCACCAGGACCAGAACATACGGAATGAGCAGCAGCAGGTTGTAGGCCGGGGGCTCGATCTGGCTGACACCGGTGCCATAAGAAAGCACCAGAATCAGTGCCAGCGTGACCAATGCGGCGGGCAGAGCAATTTTAAAGTTTGCGCGGAACTTATCCTGCATTTCGCAGCCCTGCGAGTTGCAGGCCGCGATGGTGGTGTCGGAAATGAAAGACAGGTTATCGCCGAACATGGCGCCGCCCATCACCGAGCCAATGCACAGCGGCAGCGAAAAGCCGGATACGTTGGCCACCGCCACCGCAATGGGAACGATCAAGGTGATGGTGCCCACCGAAGTACCCATGGCCACCGAAACAAAGCAGGCAGCAATAAACAGCACCGCCACAGCCGCCCACGCCGGAGTCACCGACAGCAGGAAGTAGGCCACTGCCTCGGCGCTGTCGCGGCCGGTAACACCAACGAAAACGCCGGCAGCCAGAAAGATCAGGATCATGGTGATGATGTCCTTGTCGCCCACACTACGGGCCACTACTTCCAGCTTATCGTCAAATTTCAGGGCGCGGTTCTGCACAAAGGCCACCAGAAGCGACACCAGAAAAACCACCACAATGGGAATTTTGTAAAAGCCCATTTCGATTTTTAAAGCATATTCGAACACAAGGCCCATGCCCAGATACAGCACCAGAAACACACCAATGGGCAGCAGCGCAATGGGGTTGCTTTGAATTTTACGTTTTTGGTCCATAATTCGCCATCCTTCGTAGTAAAATGCATCTTTTCTATTTTAGAGGGGATTGCATGTTCTGTCAATCAAAATCGAGCAAATAATTGCAAACAAACCAATGCGTGCTGCAAAAAGCGCGCGAAAGCAGGGCCGCCTTCGCGCGCTTTTATTTCAGTTTGTCTCTTCCTGCTCTGTCTGTACCGGCTCTTCTGTTTTTGCCTGCAGGCGGTACAGCCGGGCGGCATAGTCGGGCATCATGCGCACCTCGTCGGTGTAGCCGGTGCCGGTAAACCGCTGGAACTGCTTGAGCCCTGCGTACATCAGCAGATCGCCCCATGCTTCGTATTGCTCGGTTTCGGCCGGCATCATATAATGCTGGGCCACCGTGCGCACCAACAGGCCGCTGCTGTTTACCCGTACTGGCAGCACATGGTTGATCAGCGAGCCAAAATCCCGTACATCCATCAGTTCGGGGCGTACTTCCAGCCGGTAGCACTGCTGCGGGTCAAGCCCTTTCAGCCGCAGGGGCGGGGTTTCGCTGTTGGGGGTAAGGCGGCCGATGGCATCCAGCACCATGGCGTTTTCCCCGGTTTGGTCCACCACAAGCCAGCTGCACTGTTCCCGCTCGAAGGGGCTGAGCAGCCGGTAGAAGGTGCCGTACTGCAGCAGCTGACGGTTTTGTTTGTAATATGCCACCTGTGCCGCAATGGCTTTTTTCTCAGCCGGGGTACATTGGGTAAGATCCAGCTCGTAGCCCAGCAC
>JAFULE010000221.1 GCA_017483235.1 Faecalibacterium sp.
AGAAATGGAAGAACACCGGCCTTGACGAAGCCGCCGCCACCGAGAAGGCAAAAACGGTGGTCACCCCGCCGGGCTGCAGCGAGCACAACTGCGGCCTTGCTGCCGACATCAACAGCCCCGAATACTACCCGCTGGAAGAACCCTTCAAAAACACCAAGGCCTACGCCTGGCTGTGCGCCCACGCCGAAGAATACGGCTTTATTCTGCGCTATCCCAAAGACAAAGAAGACATTACCGGCATTATCTACGAGCCGTGGCACTGGCGGTATGTGGGTGTGGAAAACGCCAAAGCCATCAACGCCAGCGGCCTGTGTCTGGAGGAATACGTGGCCCAGCTGAAGCTGGATGCCGCGCTGTAATGCCGTACACAAAAAGTTCACGGCAAAGATACGGTTTTGACCGCGCTGCGCGATTGCACCCGACCCCAAATTGTGATAGTATTAGACTGTTATCCAATGCAAAACTGCCAATACTTTTAAAGGAGGGCTTTTGATATGAAAAAGATTGTTTCCGCTTTGATTGCGGCCGTGCTGGCCATGGTGCTGTTTACCGCCTGCGGCGGTTCTTCCTCGGCGCCCGCTGCCAAAACTGCCGCTGAGGTATACGACGCGGTGCTGGCCGCCAACACCATCTCGAACCCCCGTCAGCTGACCGACACCGACATTCAGTTTGAGTATCTGCTGGCCATGGAAGATGTGGCCGAGTTTGCCGGTGTTGCCAGCAACGACGCCTATAACGCCGGTGTGGTGCTGGTGGTAAAGGCTGCCGAAGGCAAGGCCGACACCGTAAAGGCCGCGCTGGAAGAGTACCGGCAGGGCTGGCTGACCGCTTCGGCCGGCTACACCGAGGACTATGCCACCGCCATTCCCAACGTGGAAAACGGTGTGCTGACCGCCAGCGGTGATCTGGTGGTGATGGCATGGGCTTCCAACGAGTGCGCCGATGCCGCCGGCCTGTCGGCCGCTGTGGATGCCGCCCTGAAATAATCCCCACACAAAGCAACGGCCGGTGCCCCTGCGGCACCGGCTTTTTTAAAGCAAACGATACAGGAGGAATTCACCCTTGGTTTTCAGTACAATTATTTTCCTGTTCCGATTTTTGCCCATTACACTGGCGCTGTATTACCTCGTTCCGTACAAGCTGAAAAACACGGTGCTGTTCATCTGCAGTCTGGTGTTCTACTGCTGGGGCGAGGTAAAGTTCTTCCCGGTGATGGTGGCGCTGATCCTGATCAACTACATTTCCGGCCTTGGGCTGGAATGGGCCGACAGGCGGGCCGAAAAAACCGGCAAGGAACAAAAAGGCCTGCGGCTGTTCTGGCTGCTGTTTGCAGTGGTGGGCAGTCTGTCGATGCTGCTGTACTTTAAATATGCCAACTTCCTGATCGGCACCGCCAACAGCCTGCTTGGCCTTACCATGCCGCTGATCAAGGGCATCGAGGTGCTGCCGCTGGGCATCAGCTTCTACACCTTCCAGACCCTGAGCTATTCCATCGACGTATATCGCCGCGCCGTAGCCACCGAGCATAACATCATCGACTTTGGCGCCTATGTGGTCATGTTCCCCCAGCTGATCGCCGGCCCCATTGTAAAATACCGCGATGTGTCCGACCAGCTGCATGTGTACAAGGGCCGCTACAATCTGGCCCAGCTGGAAGAGGGTGCCACCATTTTCACCTTCGGTCTGGCCAAAAAGGTGCTTTTGGCTGATACGGTGGGCGCTTTGTGGAACGACATCATCGGCGTGGCTGCCGACCCCACCGTAACCTTTGTGGGGCTGCAGAACGCCAGCACCGGGCTGGTGTGGCTGGGCGTGCTGGCCTATTCGCTGCAGCTGTACTTCGATTTTTCGGGCTATTCCATGATGGGCATCGGCATGGGCAAAATGCTGGGCTTCGACTTCCCGCCCAACTTCGAGTACCCCTATATCAGCCGTTCCATCACCGAGTTCTGGCGCCGCTGGCACATGACCCTGTCGGGCTGGTTCCGCGAATATGTCTACATTCCGCTGGGCGGCAACCGCAAGGGCAAGCGCCGCCAGATCATCAACCTGTTTGTGGTGTGGCTGCTGACCGGCATCTGGCACGGCGCCAACTGGAACTTTATCTGCTGGGGCCTGTACTACTTTGTGCTGCTGATGATCGAAAAGCTGTTTTTGCTCAAGCATCTGCAAAAGGGCAAGGTGTGGCCCCACATCTACACCCTGTTCCTTGTAGTGGTGGGCTGGGCCATGTTCGTGGGCAACGACAAGGGCGTGCAGTTCGGCCTGCTGTTCCAAAAGCTGTTCATCCCCTCGGGCGGCGTATCCGCGGCCTATTTCCTGCGCAACTACGCGGTGCTGCTGGTAGTATCGGTGATCTGCTGCACCCCGCTGATCGAAAAGATCTGGCTGTGGCTGAAAAAGCGCACCGCCACCCGGCTGATCACTCTGGGCGTTCTGCTGGCCATGAGCATCGCCTACGTGGTGGGCAGCACCAACAGCCCGTTCCTCTACTTCAACTTTTAAGAAAGGCGGCTGAACCATGAGAAGATCCAACCATTCCGACAGCCGCTTTACCGCGGCCGTCAATGAATTTTTGAAATACCCTGCGCTGGTGCTGTTTTTTGTGGTGCTGTTCGGGCCGTTTGCCATCGACGTGGCCACCCCCGACAAAGCACGCAGCGAGCTGGAAAACACCACCCTGCAGCAGCGCCCCAGCCTGAGCCTTACCGGCAAAAGCTTTTCGGGCATGGTAACCGCCGTAAACGACTTTTTCATCGATTACGGCGATTATGTCAAGGATCAGGTATCCGGCCGGGATGGCTGGGTACAGCTGCAGGCCGGGTTTGAGACCCTTCTGTTCCAGAAGACCCAAAGCGGCGGCATGCTGCTGGGCGAGGGCGACCGGATGTTCGCCCGCACCTTTGGTCTGCTGGCCGAAGAAGAAAAACGGCTGCCCCTGAACACCAAGGCAGTCGGCG
The DNA here is from genome assembly GCA_017483235.1 of Faecalibacterium sp. Lineage (GTDB taxonomy): Bacteria > Bacillota > Clostridia > Oscillospirales > Ruminococcaceae > Faecalibacterium. The sequence continues at coordinate 2,961 of JAFULE010000221.1, forward strand.
CGCTGGCCACCCGCTGGCCCGGCAAGGTGACCGTGCTGCTGGCCCCGTCGGCTTCCACCATTTATGCCGATGCGGTGCCTGCCAATGCCCCCCTGATCGACGAAAACGCTTATCTGGACAAGGCCTTTGCCGCCTTTACTTCCGCCGGTGCCGCGGTGGTGGATGTGCGCGAGCCCCTGACCACCCACGCCGACGAGTACCTGTACTACCGCACCGACCACCACTGGACTACCCTTGGCGCTTACTACGCTTATGCTGCCTACTGCGAAAGCCTTGGCCTTACCCCCTTTGACCGTGCGCTGTACACCGCGGTGGAGATCCCCGGTTTTTACGGCACCAGCTACGCCAAGGCCCGCACCGCCAGCGCCGTGGCCGACAGCATCACCTATTACCCCATGGACAACCGGATGCAGCTGTATCAGGTAAACCCCATGGACGGCAGCGTGGCCCCCATGGACCAGCCGCTGAGCCTGTACAACGAAGCCCAGTGGGAAAAATACGACAAGTATGCAGCCTTTTTGCACGGAAACAACGGCTTTGCCCGCATTGAGGGCGACGGCAAGGGCAAGGTGCTGGTGATCAAGGACAGCTACGCCAACAGCTTTATCCCCTACCTGACCGACAACTACGCCCAGATCGACGTGGTGGATTTCCGCAGCTTTGCCAGCAGCCCGGACCCGGTGATCCGCGAAAACGACTACGACAACATTCTGGTGCTGTACAGCTTTGCCAGCTTTAAGGCCGACCAGTACCTGTACCGCGCCGGCCTCGAGCGATAAGGGAAGGTTTTTTCCGCTTTCTTGAAAGAAAGCGGAGCAAAGAACTTTTTAACCGCGGAACACAATGCTTTGTTCCGCACACAAAACGCAAAAAGCAGCCCGCAGTTTTTCGCACAGAAAAACCGCGGGCTGTTTTTTACTTTTCTTCACCCCTGCTGCAGTGTCTGCAGGGTACGGCGGGCCAATGCACACATCTCGGCACTGGCTTCCAGCGGCGAAACATTCACCATACACTCGTAATAACGGTGGATGCGCACCAGATCATGATACACACTGCGCACAGCCGCATCCTGCTGATGCAGCAGTTCCAGAACAGGTTCCAGTCGCCGACCCTTGTTCTGCTGCAGCTGGTGCAGCACCGTTTGCGGCAGCCGGGCGCAGCAGACTGTCTGAATACGGTCATACAGGTCGATAAATTCCGCCGCGCTGCCGGCCGGCCCGCGGCTGCGGCTGAGCCGTTTTTTCAATCTGGCGGCTTCTTTTTCCAGACATTTGGGGTCGATGACCAGAATGGAATAGTACACAATCAGCCCCAGCGACGAAAGCAGCGACAATACGAATTCATTGCAGAACAACCGATAAAAAAACACATAGCGGCTTTCGGCCGAGGGCACCGGGCTGTACATCAGTACAAGGCTGACCAGCAGGGTCATCATAACCGTATAGCTGATGATCCAGACCAGATACTTGAACCGCCGCTTGACACCGTCGATGATATAATCCAGGGTGGCATCGCCTGCCGAAAGAGCATCCATGCGGGAAAGAAAAAAGGTGTAGCCCGCCATTGTGATGCCGTACAGCCCGGCCACCACCTCGGCGCCGGTGCCGATCACCGACATCAGGGCATCTGCCCCGGGGAACACACTGCCCTTGCCGGACAGCCAGAGCACCAGCAGTTGGGCGCCGGCCATCAGTATCAGAAGCCCGGGAACCGACAGCAGTCTGGCTGCCGTTTCACCGCCCGACAACGGCACAGTGGTACGAGAGGGAATTTTCAGCATAGAACAGTCTCCTTTACAAAATTGTTCGGCCTCTTTTCTGTTTCCGGGCTGTACGGCATTGGGGAGCAGGGCCGCACAGCCCGGAAACAGAAAAAAAAGGAGAGAATGTCGGTTTTTAGCTGCGGTGCAAAAGCTGCCGACAGCATTGCAAATCTGCGATGATTCTACTATAATTTCCCTTAGGCAGATACACAAGCAATACTACCTGCAAAAGTGTTGGATTTCCGACAGCCGCACAAATACTGATCAAAGGAGTTTGCTATGGAAAAACGGGAATACCGCAGCGCGGTGCGTTCGCGTCGGCTGATCCGGGAGGCTTTTCTGCAGATGCTGCGCGAAAAAGAGCTGGAGCGCATTACGGTAACCGACATTGTGCGCCGGGCCGACATCAATCGTTCGACCTTTTACGCCCACTATCAGGACCTGCGGGCTGTGCTGGAAGAAATTCAGAACGAAGCCACCCAGCGCACCCTTGCACTGGTGAAAGAACTGCGATATGACACCATCTTCCGCCAGCCGGAACTGTTTATGCAGACCCTGTGCGGCCCTCTTCTGGCCGAAAACCGCGAGCTGTACCGTCTGCTGGGCAGCAGCGAATATGCCCGCCGCCAGATCGAGGTGATGAAAGCCGATTTTGCCCAGTCGGTACTGACCAGCCCCGACCTGCCGGCGTCGCTGCGCGGCTCGAAGCCGTTCCGCATTCGAATCAGCTTTTTTATTGCAGGGGTATTCGATGTTTACCTGCAATGGCTGCAGGGCAGCCTTGACTGCCCGGCAGAGGTGGTTTCGCAGGAGGTTGCCGCCCTGATCCGGGCCACCGTACAGGCCTATCCGACAGACGACGGCCTTCTGGCCGCCTTTCAGGCCACATTACCGCAATAAAAACCGCCCCCAAAGCATCACCGGGATGCCTTGGGGGCGGTTTGCGTTTTATTTTTGGGTCAGCGGTCAAACATATCCTTCAGGTTTTTGAAAAAGCCCTTGCGTTTTTCGTAGTTGTCGTCTTTCAGGGTTTCTTCAAACTTCTTCAGGGCCTCGCGCTGGGCCTTGTTCAGCTTTTTGGGGATCTCGACTTCGCACTTGACGTACATATCGCCCCGGCCGCGGCCGTTGACATACTGGATGCCCTTGCCGCGCAGCCGGAAGGTGGTGCCGCTCTGGGTGCCTTCGGGTACGTCATATTCCACCTTGCCGTCCACAGTGGGCACCGTGATCTTGGCGCCCAGCACCGCCTGACTGTAGGTGATGGGCACCGTGACCCACACGTTGTAGCCGTCGCGCTCGAACAGGGCGTCCGGCTTGACGGTAACGGTTACGATCACGTCGCCGTTGGGGCCGCCGTTGGTACCGGCATCGCCCATGCCGCGCAGTGCAATGCTCTGATCATCGTCAATGCCGGCAGGAATGTTGACCTCCAGTGTTTTTTTGGTGGCCACACGGCCTGCGCCGTGGCACACCTTGCAGGGGTCTTTTACGATCTTGCCCTTGCCGTTGCAGCGCACACAGGGCTGCTGGCTTTGCATGACACCAAAGGGGGTGCGCTGCTGGCGCAGCACATAGCCGCGGCCGCCGCAATCGGGGCAGGTTTCGGGGCTGGTGCCCTTGGCACAGCCGTTGCCGCCGCACTCGGTGCAGCCGTCCTGCCGGGTGATGCTGATCTTTTTGCTGCAGCCATGTACCGCTTCCTGGAAGTCCAGCGTGATGCGCACCCGGATGTCCTGGCCTTTGCGGGGGGCGTTGGGGTTGGAACGGCCACCACCGCCAAAGCCGCCGAAGCCGCCGCCGAAAATATCGCCGAAGATGTCGCCCAGATCCACGCCGCCGCCGAAACCGCCGCCAAAGCCGCCCTGACCCGCACCGTAGTTGGGGTCTACACCGGCAAAGCCGAACTGGTCGTACCGCTGGCGCTTTTCGGGGTCAGACAGCACCTCGTGGGCTTCGTTGATCTCCTTAAACTTTTCCTCTGCCGCGGTATCGCCGGGGTTATAGTCCGGGTGATACTTCATGGCCAGCTTGCGGTAGGCTTTTTTGATCTCGTCGGCACTGGCGCCCTTGCTCAGGCCCAGTACCTCGTAATAATCGCGTTTTTCTGCCATAAGTTCACTCACCAATCAACCGCAAACACCGCCCCGGCATAAAACCGGAGCGGGGTCTGCTTCCTCTATCCGCGGGGCCGCCGGTCGGCCGACCCCGCGTTTGTTCGGTTTTCGATCAGACTTCCTTGAAGTCGGCATCCACCACGCCGTCATCGGCGGGGCCGCTCTGGGCGCCGTAATTGGGGGCAGCGCCCTGTGCGCCGGCCTGCTGCTGAGCAGCGGCGGCAGCCTGATACAGCTTTTCGAACACCTGGCTCAAAGCTTCCTGCTTGGCCTTGATGTCCTCCACATTGCCGCCCTGCACGGCGGTCTTCAGGTCGGCCAGCTTGGCCTCGGCGTCAGCCTTGACGTCGGCGGGCAGCTTGTCGCCGTTTTCCTTCATCATCTTCTCGGTCTGGAACACCATCTGCTCGGCGCCGTTCTTGATGTCCACTTCCTCGCGCTTCTTCTTGTCCTCGGCGGCAAACTGCTCGGCCTCACGCACGGCCTTGTCGATGTCGTCCTTGGACATGTTGGTGGAAGCGGTGATGGTGATGCTCTGCTCCTTGCCGGTGCCCAGATCCTTGGCCGAAACGTGCACAATGCCGTTGGCGTCGATGTCGAAGGTTACCTCGATCTG
>JAFULE010000222.1 GCA_017483235.1 Faecalibacterium sp.
GGTTACGGACATATCTTCCGTAAGCCCCATATTTTCCAGGTGGACCCTGGCACATTCCAGGGCTTTTTCCGGCAGGGAAAGGTACACATCATCGACGCCCCAGCTTTGCTGGGCGATGGTGCCGCCAAAGCTTTGCTGCCACCGGGCCTGCCAGTCCTGGGCCAGGGGCTGATAGGTCACGGTGTATTCCGACGGGGCGTTTTTCATGGGAACCCGGCCGTCAACCAAGGTGGAAGCGCTGTAATAGGGGGTCAGCTGGCTCCAGGCATTGGCTGTGTAAAGATAAAAGGAAACGGATTGCTCCTGCGCGGATAAGAAGTTCGAAGACGCAGCGAACTGCTCTTCCGATTCGTGCTGAGTCCAGCTCAGACCGTCGTAACCGCCATAGTGCTGGGTGCGCAGGTATTGCCAGCCGGATTCGGTGCAGGTGATCCGGAAAGCATAGCGCTGGGAGAAGGAATTATAGCCCACATTGCGCAGGTTCACCTGCTTGCTGCCACTGACACCCGGGCCGATCACCGGCGGGGAAGTCACAGGAGGCAGCCAGGGGACTGTGGGTGCGGTGGGATTTGTGGAGGTCAGCAGCTCTGTCAGCCATTGATCCACGGCGCTGAGATCCGGGGCTTCATAGGTGCTGGGCGGGAAGATGCCCCATGTCAGCGCCAGCAGCAACAGCACGCACACGCCGCCCCGCAGGGTCAGCTTCGCGCTGTTTTCCGGGTTGTGCCGGCGGATGCGGCGGGAAAGGTACACCGTCAGCATGCCGCACAGCAGCACCGTCAGCCAAATAGGTTTGGGGGCCATGTCGGTGATGGGCAGGCTGGCGATCAGCAGCGGCAGCGGCGATAGCAGGGCGGGCAGGGAACGGTTTTTGCTCAAAGCCCAGCTGCTGAAGAATGCGATCAGCATGCCTGCTCCCATGAAAAAGGCGGTGGTGTCCTGCAAAAAGGGAGGCTGATCGCTCCAGTAAATCAAATATCCAGTGCCGTAGCTTTGATGCAACAGTTTGGAAATGTAGTACAGCACCGCTTCTGTGTGCGGTGCAAGGCCGCCGCGCCCAAGCTGCCATAGGGCGGTGGCGATCACCATAAGGCCTATGACCATGGCGGGCCGGTTGCAGCAGAAGAAAGCGCCCAGCGCGGCACCCAGCAGGCAAAGACCCACGATGCTGCCCCAGGTAACCTGAAAATCATAGGCGCTTACCAGGCAGCCCACGGCGCCCAGGCTCAGCACTACTGCCAGAATCGCGGCGGTCAGCCGGTGCAGGAGATCAGGCCGTTTCATTGGCGTCACCTCCTATGTAGTGCCACCAGGCCGCGTTGGCCTGGGTGTCCAGTACACTGCCGCCGGTGGATACCTGGCTTTGCAGCAGTGCATCCAGGGATTTTAACAGGGTGTATTCGTCCTCGCAGTAAAAGGTCCGGATGCCGGTTCCGGTCATGACCTGCCAGTGATGGGGCAGATTTTTCGACAGGAGATACCGGCTCATCCACAGCAGAACGCCCAGCTTGTAGTCGATCTGCTTGGGGGTGCCGCTGTAGTCCAGCCGCAGCAGCAACCGGTTGCGCACCGCTTCCAGCGGCTCGCGCAGAATGAGATTGCCGGTTTTTGCGGATAATTTCCAGTGGATCTGCTGGGGGTTATCGCCGGGGCGGTACAGCCGCAGATCGTGATTTTCCGAAAAACCGCCGCCCCGGCGGGGCTGCCAGCGCACAGCGGTGTGGTTGCCCAGCTCCGGCATAGCGTCCGGGGCAATGGGCTGGGGACGGATGGGAAGACTGATTTGTTGGGGGCGGGTGGCCCGGAAGGGAAACAGGCCCATAATATCAAAAATGTACAATCCCCGCAGGGTAATTTCCCATGTGCCGCAGTGATCGGCAGGCAGGGGCGCGCCGGGGCGCAGCCGTTTTTTCTGCCCTGTAACGCTGTGGCGCATTTTGGCGCGGATGCGCCAATCGGGCCGGGGGCCTTCGCAGGTGATGCCCACATCAAAATTGGCTTGTTCGCCCCGATTCACCGCTGCAGGCAGATCCAGCCGGAGTTTACAGCTGCGGATGACCTGTCGGCTCAAAATCAAGGCCACCACCGGCAATGTGGTGACACCGCCGAACAGCAGCACCGATGCCCATTGCCGGTAGGCATAAAAGAAAACCAGGCAGCAAAGCCAAACTGCCATAAATGACAACCAGCGCTTTGCCATAGGCTCAGATCACCGCCGGGGATTTCACGGCGGAAAGGATGTTTTCCAGAATGTCTTCTTCTGTCTGCTTTTGCAGCACCGCCTCGTCGGAAAGCCGCAGACGGTGGGGGATGGCCCGCAGGAATACGGAACGCACATCATCCGGCAGCACATAGTTGCGTCCCCGCAGCCGGGCTACGGCCTTGGAAAGGGCGATCACCGCCAGGGTAGCGCGGGGGCTGGCACCCTGGCTGATGCTGGGATGGCGGCGGGTGGCGCAGATCAGCTCCACGGTGTATTTCATAATATCATCATTGACATGGGTATCTTCCACCAGCTCCTGCATGGCCATCAGCGCTTCCCGGGAGACCAGCGGCTCCATGGTGTGCAGCGGATTGCCGGCCTTGCGGCTGGCGATCATGGCGATCTCGTCGGCAGGGGAGGGGTAGCCCAGGGAAAGGCGCACCATAAACCGGTCCATCTGGCTGTCCGGCAGCAGCTGTGTGCCGGCGGCACCGGTGGGGTTCTGGGTAGCGATGACGGCAAAGGGCTGGGGCACCTTGTGGGAAACGCCGTCCACCGTGACCTGGCCTTCTTCCATGGCCTCCAGCAGTGCAGATTGGGTGCGGGAGGTGGCACGGTTCAATTCGTCCGCCAAAAACAGGTTGCACAGCACCGCGCCGGGACGGAAGCTGCTTTCCAGGGTCTTGGGGTCCAGAACGGTATAGCCCGTCAC
>JAFULE010000223.1 GCA_017483235.1 Faecalibacterium sp.
AGAACCATGGTCATGGCCAGCAGGCAGAGGGCGGTATACTCCCAGGGGCCCATGGCAAAGGCCAGGTCAGCGGTGACCTGCGCCAGGAAGCCGCCGAAGATGGCGCTGAAGAAGGTGCCCACGAAGGAAGCAGTCATGCCAATGGCAAGGGCCTTGCTGGCCTTGCCCTTCTGGGCCATGGGGTGGCCGTCCCAACAGGTGGAAACAGCCGAGGCCGAGCCGGGGATGCCCAGCAGCACCGAGCCGATGAAGGCACCCGAGCAGCCGCCGATCCACAGCGACAGCAGGAAGATGACCGCGGTGGAAGAGTTCATGGTGTAGGTAACAGGCATGAACAGCATAACCGCCATGGTGCCGGACAGGCCGGGAATGGCACCAAACACGATGCCAACAAAGGTACCCACGATCATCAGAACCAGGTTCATGGGTACGATCAGCTGAGAGAAAATATAAGGCAGATGTTCAATCATTGTTCAGGACCTCCTTATTCAAACAGCAGGCCGTCGGGCAGGGTCATGCCAAACAAAGGCACATACATGCAGTAGATCAGCACCGCCACCAGCACCGCGAACAGAATGCGCACCCACAGCTTTACCTCGTAGCCGCTGGCCTTGGCAAAGTAGCTGGTGATAATAAACACAACGATGGGGGTGGCAACCAGGAAGCCTACATACTTCATGGCAAACACATAGGCGCACAGCAGGGCGAAGGTAAGCAGAACGCGCTTCCAGCCTTCTTTATTCAAAAACACCTTGTCGGCAACGCCTTTTTTATTCCGGATGCAGCCATTGACAAACACACCGAAGCCGCAAACAACCAGACCAAACACGGCAATGCTGGGCATCAGCTTGGGGCCGGGATACTCGGGGGTGAACGGCTTGGAAAACTGGCTGGTCAGATAGCCAAAGAACACGCCAAGCAGCATCAGCACCAGACCGGTCACTTGTTCACGCTTGAATTTCATAAGACAATGTTCATTCCTTTCCTCTATAGTGGAAATAAAACGTGCGCCGTACCGGCCGCTTTGGGCGGAGCGGTACGGCGCACCGATTCAAACCTTGGACGATGCAGTAACGAAGATTATTTCTTCAGGCCCAGTTCTTCGCAAACAACAGTCAGAGACTCCTGCTGATCCTTCAGAACCGCGGGGCCATCCTCGTAAGGCAGGAAGGTCATGCCAAAGCCGGACTTGTTCAGGATGGCGGCGGTATCGGGATCCGCGGCAGCGTCGGTGAACAGGGCCAGGATCTCCTTGGCCAGCTCGTCGCTCATTTCGGGGTTGGCCAGCACGTAGAAGTTGGTGGCGTAGATCAGGTTGTAGCCCTGCTCGATAAAGCTGGGCACATCGGGCAGAACGCTGTTGCGGCCGCCTTCGCTGCTGGTGGAGAAGCAGCCCAGAGCCACGATCTTGCCGGCTTCGATGTACTGCTTGGCCTGGTTGGCGTTGACCAGAGCACAGTTGATGCTGCCGCCAACCAGAGCGGTCAGCTTTTCGGTGTCGGGGCCGGCCTCGACGTACTTCAGGCCAACACCCAGCTCACCGGCCAGCATACCGGCCATCAGGTGGGAGGAACCGCCGGTCTCAACACCGATCATCAGCTCTTCGGCCTCAGCCTTGGCCACAAAGTCCTTCAGAGTAGCAATACCGGCATCGGCGGGAACGACCAGAACGTAGCCGCCCTTTTCGATGTTCTGCGAAACACCGATGATCTTGAAGTCTTCAGCGGCGCTGTACTGGTACACACCGGTAGCGGTCTTGATGCACATGGTGGTGTGGAAGAACAGGATCTTGCTGCCGTCAGCCTTGGCGGTACGGGCAGTTTCGTAGGCAACAACGCCGCCGCCGTCGGTATTGTTGATGATGGTCATGTTGGTCTTGCCGGTGCTGTTGATGTAGCCGGTCAGGGTACGGGCAGCCACGTCGGTGCCGCCGCCGGCAGAAGCGGGCAGCTGAACCTCAATGTTCTTGGGCAGCTGAGCAGCAGGGGCTGCAGCGCCGCTGGAAGCAGGGGCAGCAGTGCTGGAGCTGGAGCCGCCGCAGGCAGCCAGGCCCAGAGCAGCAGCGGAAATGCCGGTGATCTTCAGAAAGTCGCGACGATTCATCATAGGTCTTATTCCTTTCTCTTGTGTCCGGTTCGTGTAACCGGTTGATACGTTGTGGAGGCTGAGAGGGATCTTTGTGCAACTGTATTTCAATACAGATCCCCAGCCCCTTTTCGGTATTTTTACAATAGCACGAACCGCTTTGATGCACAATTCACAAAACCGAAAAACTCACCGTCGATTTTTGTCACAACGCAAAATCTTTCAAATTATGAAATATTGCATTCAAATTGAGAAACAAGCTTCCAAACCAAACAGTCTTGTTCAAAAATAAATTGAAGGTACGTTTATTTATTGTTCAAAAGCAGTACGTTTTTCGAGGAACATCATCCGGTTTTCATTTCACACAGATGAAATATTGTTATTTCGCTCAGAATTATCGGCAAATTCCGTGCAATCTGCCGGTTGTGCAAAAACCCTGCTTTCCCGTACACTGAACATGGAAGGCTGCGCCGCAGCAGCCAACGCGAAAAAAGAGGAAGAGAAAGGCGGTTTTTGTTATGAAGCAGGGCATCTATTACGCCCCGGTCAACCACCCGCGCCTGGGCGACGACCTGACCCACCCCTGGAAGTACGAGGTGCCCGCATACCGGGTGTGTCCCCATGTGTGGAATGTGGGCGGCAACGACGATGTGTGCGTGTATCTGTTCGACACCGGCGAAGGACTGATGCTGATCGACAGCGGCTACCACACCTCGCTGTATCTGGTCATCGACCGCATTCATCGCATCGGCTTTGACCCCAGGGACATCAAAAAGATTTTGCTGAGCCACTGGCACGGCGACCACGTAAACGGCGCCGCCGCCCTGCAGGCGCTGAGCGGGTGCGAGATCTGGATCTCGAAGGAAGATGAGGCCAACCACCAGAAGTTCAAGGATCTGGAAGGCTTTTTGCCCACCGTGGACTACACCGCTACCCACTTTTACACCGACGAACCGGTTACACTGGGCCGCTTTTCCATTCAGCCGGTGCTTACCCCCGGCCACACCCCCGGTTCCACCAGCTTCCGTTGGACCGACACCGACGATGTAACCGGCGAAACCTTCCGCTGTGCCATGCACGGCGGCATCGGCATTCCCTTTATGCGGCCCGACCTGCTGCAGAAATTCGGCAACTATCCCGAAGATGCCCACCGTTTTGTGCGCGACTGCATGGGCGAAGTGGGCGACTGGGAGGTGGACATTGCCACCCCCAGCCATCTGAATCAGGGCAATGTGCTGGAAAACATTCCCGAAGACAAAACCGACTACCGTGTGTGGATCGCCCCCCAGTATTGGAAGGAATGCCTGCACGACCGCGCCCAAGGCGTGATGGAATACTATCCGGAGGTATATAAGGTATGAGATACGAAATTCAGCCCGGCCGCAGCCGCAAAACCATCAACATGACCGACAACATCTGCTACAGCCATGTGACCGATCTGGAGGGCAACCCCCTCGATCTGTACCTGTCCATCTGTGCGCAGGACGGCAACAGCGAGATGCGTCTGGCCGCCGGCCGTGACGACGAAACCGACACCACCCCCAAGCCCTGCATCGTGTGGGTGCCGGGCGGCGGCTGGCGCGGCAGCGATAAAAACCTGATGGTGCCCGAAATGAAGTTTCTGGTTGACCGGGGCTTTGTACTGGCTTCGATCTACTACCGCAGCAGCGCGCAGGGCCACTGGCCCGATCAGATCGTGGACGTAAAAACCGCCATCCGCTTTTTGCGTGCCCACGCCGAGCAGTTCCACATCGACCCCAACCGCATCGGCATCATCGGCCGTTCGGCCGGCGGCCACCTGACCAGCATGGCCGCCATGAATCTGGACGACCACGAAAGCAGCGAGTGGGCCGGTTATTCCAGCAAGGTGCAGGCCGCCTGCGATCTGTTTGGCCCCACCGACCTGTCGGCCCTGCTGCAGCGCACCCGCCAGCTGGTAAACGCCGGCGGCTATCGTTGGGACCGCATTGAGGATACCCACGAGGGTGCATTGCTGGGCGGCCCCTACGACGACGCCAGCATGGACGCACGCGCCGCCACCGCCACCGCGCTGAACTACATCAACGACGGCATGTGCCCCATCTGCATTCTGCACGGCGACGCCGACCTGCTGGTGCCCTACACCATCAGCGAGGATTTCTACGCCAAACTGGTGGCCGAGGGGCAGGCCGACAAATGCGACCTGTATATTCTCAAGGGCGCCGGCCATGGCACCCGCGAGTTCTTCCAGAGCGAAACCAAGCAGATCATCGCCGACTTCTTTGCCCGCGAACTGATGTGATCTTTCTACATTATTAAAAGGAGCGTATATTATGGAGCGTCTTTCCATTCAGATCCAGGCCATCGACAACGTGGCGGTGGCCGTGCATGACCTGCCCGCCGGCACCGTGCTGGAAAGCGGCGTTACCACCCGCGACGCCATTCCGCAGGCCCACAAAATTGCCCTGAAGGACATCCCCGCCGGGGGCGAGATCGTGCGCTACGGCGTGGTGCTGGGCTATGCCAAGGCCGACATTGCCGCCGGCAGCTGGATCAACGAGCACATGCTGCATCTGCCCGAAAGCCCCGCACTGGACAACATGCCCTGGGGCACCAACATCCTTACCCCCGACCAGCTGCCCGACCCGGTGCGCACCACCTGGCTGGGCTACAAAAACGAAAACGGCCCCGCCGGCACCCGCAACCTGCTGGGCATTGTTACCACCGTGCAGTGCGCCGCCGGCGTGGTGAAGGTGGCAGTGGAGCGCATCAAGCGCGAGCTTCTGCCCAAGTACCCCAACGTGGACGGTGTGGTTGCCATCACCCACCCGTACGGCTGCGGCGTGGCCATCAACGCCCCCATGGCCTACATTCCCATCCGGGCCATCACCAACGTCATCCGTCACCCCAACTTCGGCGGCGAGATCATGGTGGTGGGCCTTGGCTGCGAAAAGCTGACCTATGACCGGGTGCTGCCCCCTGAGGACATCACCCCCGAAAACTGCCTGACCCTGCAGGACTGCCATGGCCACGCCGCCATGATGCAGGCCATTGTGGACATGGCCGAAACCAAGCTGAAAAAGCTGAACCTGCGCAAGCGGGAAGAGCTGCCCCTGAGCGAGCTGCTGATCGGCATGCAGTGCGGCGGCAGCGATGCCTTCAGCGGCATTACCGCCAACCCCGCCGCCGGCTATGCCGCCGACATGATCGTGAAGGGCGGCGGCACCGTGATGTTCAGCGAGGTGACCGAGGTGCGCGACGGCGTGCAGATGCTGGCCGCCCGCTGCGTAAGCGAAAAGGTGCGCGACAAACTGGCCGCCGAGATGAAGTGGTACGACGATTATCTGGAAGCCGGCGGTGTGGACCGCGACGCCAACCCCACCCCGGGCAACAAGGCCGGCGGCCTTGCCAACATTGTGGAAAAGGCCATGGGCTCGATTGCAAAAAGCGGCACCAGCCCCATTGTGGAGGTGCTGTCCCCCGCCGAAAAGCCCTCGAAGCACGGCCTGATCTACGCCGCCACCCCCGCCAGCGACATTGTGTGCGGCCCCAGTCAGGTGGCCAGCGGCATTGGTCTGCAGGTATTTATGACCGGCCGCGGCACCCCCTACGGGCTGGAGGTTTCGCCGGTGATCAAGGTGTGCAGCCGCAACGAGATGAAGGACCACTGGTTTGACCTGATCGACATTTCGGCCGGCGACGTGGCCACCGGCAAGGCCACCATTGCCGAGGTTGGCACCGAGATCTTCAACATGATTCTGGATGTGGCCAGCGGCCTGCGTCAGCCCTACAGCGATCTGTACGGCTTCCACAACGACATGTGCATCTTCAACCCCGCCCCCATCACCTGATGGGCGCCGCCCCCGGAAGGAGGGCCTATGGACCAGTTTTTCAAAATGGCCGAGATCCAGTCGGTGCTGTTTTTGTACATGCTGGTGGGTTACGCGGCGGGCAAGCTGGGCATGTTCAAAGAGCCTGCCCGCCGCGGCTTCAATGATCTGCTGCTGTATGTGGCCATGCCCTGCATGATCTTCCAGTCATTCGATCGCGAATTTACCGCCGACACCCTGCGGCAGGGTGCGCTGATCATCTGCGTTGCCTCCGGCATTTCGGCGGTGGCCTGGGCCTTTGGCAAGGTGGCCTACAACTGGTGCCCGCCCGGCGAGCGCAGTATTATGCAGTACGGCACTCTGTTCAGCAACGCGGGCTTTGCCGGCCTGCCGGTCATTCAGGACGCTTACGGCGCACCGGGCCTGTTTCTGGCCAGTTTGTTCCTCATCCCCAACCGCATCCTGATGTGGTCGGTGGGGGTAAACCTGTTCACCGGCCAGAAAGCCGCCGGCAAAGCGGCCCGGCGCAAAGCCATCAAAAGTGTACTGACCAACCCCGGCATTCTGGCAGTGGAAGCCGGCTTTGTGCGCATGCTGCTGCAGCCTGCCCTGCCTGCCCCGCTGACCAAAGCGATGGACACGCTGGGCAGCATCTGCACCCCACTGAGCATGATCGTTATCGGCCTGATCTTATCGGCAGTGGATCTGCGCACCGTGCTGGACAAAAAGGTTTTTGTTCTGATGGGGGTGCGGCAGTTTCTGTTTCCCCTCAGCGCTTTGTTTGTGCTGCGCGCTCTGGGGCTTGACCCGCTGACTGTTCAGGTGGCGGTGGTGCTCAACGGCATGCCGGTGGGCAGTTCCACCGCCCTGCTGGCCGACCAGTACGGTGCCGATTCGGCCTTTGCCAGCAAATGCGTGATGCTCAGCACCCTGACCAGCCTTGTCACCATTCCCATTCTGACCCTGTTCTTTTAAAAGGAGGCGTTTGCCATGTCCATCAAAATCGAGCTGCCCGCCCGCTACGGCCATACCGACGACGAGCTGGCTTTCATCCGCGAAATGGGTGTGCATTACCTGAACCTGAACGTCATGCCCGACCATGCCAACTACGAGGATATGGCTGCCGAAGCCGAGCGGCTGGCCAAATACGACATTCGCATTTCGGACCTTGCCTGCCCACCCTGGCAGAAAAACGCCGACATCATTCTGGGCCGCCCCAACCGGGACGAAGAGATCGAAAAATTCAACGGCTTTATCCGGCTGGCCGGGCAGATCGGCGCACCGCTGGTATCGGTGGCATGGCAGCCCAACGGCATTTTCCGCACTGGGCGCGCCCCCTGCAGCTGTGCCCGCGGCGGCACCACCTTTTACGCCGACATGGCCGAGATCGAGGCCCGGCCCATCAGCAACGACCGGGTGTACACCGAAGAGGAAATGTGGGCCAATTTTTCCTATTTTCTGGAAAAAGCCCTGCCGGTGTGCGAGCAGGCCGGCGTGAAGCTGGCGCTGCACCCCAACGACCCGCCGGTGGCCAGTTTGGGCGGCGTGGCCAGCCTGATCTGGCGCACCGAGCATTACCGCCGCGCACTGGCACTGGCCGGCGACAGCAAGGCGCTGGGCGTGAAAATGTGCGTGGGCTGCTGGCTGGAAGACCCCGCCTTCGGCGACTTGATGGCCGACATTGAAGAATTCCAGCGCAAGGGCCAGCTGGTGGAGGTACACTTCCGCAATGTGTCGGGCACCCTGCCCTATTTTGAAGAGACCCTGAGCGAAGACGGCTACGCCAATATGTACCAAATTCTTACCCAGTTTGTGCGCTGCGGCTTCGACGGCTTTATGTCGGTGGACCACGGCTTCGGCGGCTACCCTGCCATTGGCGGGCAGCTGGGCGCATTGGCCTACCCCACCGGCCACCTGAAAGGCATGCTGCACGCGGTGGAATACCAGCTGGGCCTGCGCTGAAGGTTAATATCACAAAAAAGCAACCCCCGTCTTGTTCAGACGGGGGTTTTCTTTGCGGCAAACATCAATCGGCCGGGGGGCGGGCAGCGTTTTTCTGCAAAATTACGTTCAGCCGTGCAGTGCGCCGCCGGATGATGGCGTAAATCACGGCCCAGATGGCCAGATAGCCCACCACAAAAATGGCCGTAAACACCAATATGGGCGCAGTGCCCCATTCCAGCCAGCCGTTGACCAGATAGGTGGCCAGATAACACAGATACAGCACCCCGCCGTGGATGAGGATGGCCACCATCAAAGGCAGCTGTTCGATCTGATAAACAGCATTCATGCCGCCCGCCACAAATGCAAGGGCCGAAAGCGAAAGAATGCCCACGCACACTTCGGTTACGGTCAGGGTTTGCAGGCCGCAATGCCGCTGCAAAATCAGATAGAACACCACCAGAACCATGGGGCCCAACCCACAGGCCACAACGCCCCGGTGCAGAAAGTCCAGAATTACCTTTTTCATACCCCTTCGTACCTCCTTCGGATTTCGGCAAAGCAGCGGCGGGACACATATTCCCGGTAGCCGCACCGGAACACCGCATCCACCCCGCCGCTGAATGCCGCGTCAAACCGAAGAATACGATGCTCGTTGGCAAGGGTGGATTTGTTGATGCGGATAAAATACGAGGGCAGCACCGTCTCCAGCTCGCGCAGCCGGTCCTGCAGCCGATAGCGGCAGCCCGCGGTGTCGATGGCCATCACCCTGCGGTCAAGCACGGTGATGCATTCGATTTCGGAAAAAGACAGGCGGCGCATTTCATCTTCCCGGTAGCCCAGCACACAGTCTGCACCGGAAAAGCCGCACACAAGGTTTTCGATCTGCTGGGTCAGCGCGGAGGGCGCGTGCACAACGGCCACAATTTCCTCCTCGGCGTTTTTGTCGATCACAAGTCTGTATTTCATTGCATCCTTCCTTACTGCCGTTTTCTCTGCCCCAGAAAGCAGACCACCGCTGCCGCCGTTGCCAGCACACTGTACAGCACCACCTGCATGGCATGGGCTGCCGCAGCCCCGAAATCGGCGGCAAAAAGAGCTTTTTCCAGTTCCGCCGCGTGCACAAAGGGCAGGGCATGGGCAATGTTCCGAAACCCGCCGCCCACCAGTTCCAGATCGAACCACACCCCCGAAAACCAAGCCGAAAGGTTGGTAAGCAGTGCGCCGCAGATGCCGCCCACCTGCTTTACGCCAAACACACTGCCGCACACAAGCCCCAGCGCAATGTTGAACACCGCCATGGGCAGCAGGCCGGCAAC
>JAFULE010000224.1 GCA_017483235.1 Faecalibacterium sp.
CCGTAAAAATACAGGGCATTGTACAAAAACAGCCCCAAAAAGCCCAGCCCCGCCATGGCGGCAAGATCTTTGGCGGCATATTGTTTTATCTGTCGCAGTGCCCCGCTTTTTGCATTGGCCAGCAGAAGAAACACAAAGGCCAGCAGGCTGCCGGTCGCCAGCGCCTGCAGATTGGGCAGCCCGGCAAGCAGCGCTTTGGTCAGGGCTGCGTTGGTGGACCAGATCAGCACCGTGGCAAGGGCATACAGAACGTTTTTGTGGTTCATCTTACAGGCTGAACTCCACTGCGCGGCCGCTGGGATTGTACTTGGTCACCCGGACGCCGGCCATCTTCATCATCCGCAGGCTGGCAATGCAGCCGTCAGTGTCAGCATACTTGTTCTCGCGGTAGACGATCTCGCTGATGCCGCTTTGAATGATGGCTTTGGCGCACTCGTTGCAGGGGAACAGGGTCACATACACCCGTGCCCCCTTCAGGCTGTTGTGGGGGCTGTTGAGAATGGCGTTCAGCTCGGCATGGCACACATACATATATTTGGTGTCCAGCGGGTCGCCCTCGCGGCCCCAGGGCATGTCATCGTCGTTGCAGCCGCGGGGCATGCCGTTGTAGCCCAGCGACAGAATCTTGTTTTCGGGGCTGACGATGCAGGCGCCCACCTGACTGTTGGGGTCCTTCGAACGCATGGCGGTCAGCATGGCAATGCCCATAAAGTATTCGTCCCAATTGATGTAATCGGTGCGTTTTGCATTCATGGCGGTTCTCTCCTTGTAAAAACGGTGAAAAATACATTTTTCTCATTATACACAAAGGGGCCCGGGGTTACAATTTATTTGGCCGTATTTTCGTAAAAAACCGGAAATACCGGCTGCAGTGCCCCGCACCGGGGCAACAAATTGCACAAAATGCAGCGCCAAATTTCGGCTTCGAAATTTGAGAAAAAACGAACAATGTATTTAATAATTGGCCGGTTTGTGGTATTATCTTTGTAAAATTTGCCACAAATGACAGGGCCGCGGGCCCGTCTGGCAGGAAATGAGGGAACCACAATATGAAATACGCAAGCAACAACATCCGCAACGTCCTTGTAGCGGGCCATGCCGGCTGCGGCAAGACCACCCTGACCGAAGCGCTGCTGTACACCTCCGGTGCGCTGGAGCGTATGGGCCGTGTGGAAGACGGCGGCACCGTGTCTGACTTCGACCCCGAAGAAGCCAAGCGCAAAGCCAGCCTTTCCGCCTCGGTGGTTCCTGTTGAATACGACGGCATCAAGTACAACCTCATCGACGCCCCGGGCCTGTTCGATTTCGAGTCCGGCAATTACGAGGGCATTCAGGCCGTTGAAAGCGTTCTGATCGTGGTATCGGGCCGCAGCGGCGTGTCGGTTGGCGCCGAAAAGGCTTACCAGCTGGCTAAGAAGAACGGCAAGAGCGTGATGATCTTTGTGTCCAAGATGGACCTGGAGAACGCCAACTACTTCAAGATTCTGGAAGACCTGAAGGCCAAGTTTGGCCCCGAGGCCTGCCCCTGTGTTGTGCCCACCCGTCTGGACGACGGCACCACCGCTTACATCAACCTGTTCAGCCAGAAGGCCTTTAAGTACGAGGGCGGCAAGCAGATCCAAATCGACCTGCCTGACATCGGCCACCGCTTCGACGGCCTGATCGAGGCCATGAGCGAAGCCATTGCCGAAACCGACGACGAACTGATGGAAAAGTTCTTCGGCGGCGAGCCGTTTACCACCGAGGAAATCGTGGAAGGCATGCGCAAGGGCGTTAAGGACGGCGTGATCGTGCCTGTGTTCTGCGGCAGCGCCGTCAACCTGCAGGCCATGGACATGCTGCTGTTCAACATGCGCAAGCTGCTGCCCTCCCCCATGCACATCGAGAACGTTGCCGTTGCACAGGGCAAGGACGGCCCCGTTGAGCTGCACCGCGACGTGAACGACCCCGCTGCCGCCTACGTCTTCAAGACCGTGGCCGACCCGTTTGTGGGCAAGCTGAGCTACTTCAAGGTGATCAGCGGCAAGCTGACCAGCGGCATGACTCTGGTCAACGCCCGCACCGGCGAAAACGAAAAGCTGGGCAAGACTTTGATGGTCTGCGGCAAAAAGCAGACCGAAGTGGACGGCGTTGAGGCCGGCGATATCGGTGCCGCTGCCAAGCTGAACACCGCCAAAACCGGCGATATCCTGTGCGACCCCGCCCGTGTGGCCGCCGTTGAGCCGGTACAGTTCCCCGAACCCACTTTGGCCATGGCAGTCAAGGTGACCAAGAAGGGCGACGAAGGCAAGATCGGCAGCGCGCTGACCCGTCTGGTGGAAGAAGATCCCACCCTGCGCTACTACATCGACTCCGAAACCAAGCAGCAGATCATCGCCGGCCTGGGGGAGCAGCATCTGGATGTGGTCAAGGCCAAGATGAAGAACAAGTTTGGCGTTGAAATCGGTCTGGAGAATCCTCGCATCGCCTACCGCGAGTCCATCCGCAAGCCTTGCAAGAAGCAGGGCCGCCACAAGAAGCAGACCGGCGGCCACGGCCAGTTCGGTGATGTTGTCATCAACTTCGAGCCCTGCGACAGCGAAGAGCTGGTGTTCGAGGAGAACGTGTTCGGCGGCAGCGTGCCCAAGAACTTCTTCCCCGCCGTTGAAAAGGGTCTGCGCATGGCCGCCGAAAAGGGCGTGCTGGCCGGTTACCCCGTGGTTGGTTTGAAGGCCACCCTGCTGGACGGCAGCTACCACCCGGTCGACTCCTCCGAAATGGCGTTCATCATGGCTGCCAAGATCGCCTACAAGGCCGCCATGCCCGAAGCCGGCCCCATCATTCTGGAGCCCATCCACACCCTGAAGGCCCATGTGCCCAACGAGAACACCGGCGACGTGATGGGCGACGTGACCAAGCGCCGCGGCCGTGTGCTGGGCATGGAGCCCGACGAGGATGGCCTGCAGATGGTTATGGCCGAAGTGCCCCTGTCTGAAATGCAGAACTTCACCACCACCATGCGCCAGATGACTCAGGGCCGCGGCTGGTTTACCATGGAGTTCACCCGCTACGAGAACCTGCCCGACATGATGGTGCCCGCTGTCATCGAGCAGGCTAAGAAGCTGGGCAATCTGGACGGCGGCGACGACGAATAATAAAATTACAGCATACGGAATGACACAGTGCGGCCCGTCCGCCTGAACAGCGACATTCCCGGGGCTCCGTTGGCATCTCCCTCTGCCGGCGGGGCCCTTTTTGCGTCCTTTTGCAAAAAAGATAAAATGTGCACAAAATCAGGCGAAGCCGCGTTTTTTTATTGACAATGGGGGGCAAGGTGACTATAATATATAGGTCTAATCATGCCCAACCTCGGGAAGTGCCGCCCAAGCGGCAGCCCGTGTGCAGATTTTATTTTTTGTGAAGGGAACGAAACAAACATGGCAAAAGAAATCGTAATGTCCGCTGCCGGCCTGAAGGCCCTGCAGGAGGAGCTGGAATATCTGAAGACTGTGCGCCGCAAAGAGCTGGCCGAAGAGATCAAAGAGGCCCGCAGCCACGGCGACCTGTCCGAGAACAGCGAGTATGACGAGGCCAAAAACACCCAGGGTCTGGTGGAAAACCGTATCAGCGAGCTGGAGCAGATGCTCAAGCATGTGCGCCTGATCGACGAAAGCGAACTGAGCACCGACACTGTTTCGGTGGGCAGCCATGTAGTCGTGCTGGAAGAGGGCGAAGATGACCCCGAAGAATACGATATCGTGGGCCGCACCGAGGCCGACCCCTTCAAGGGCAAGATCAGCGACGAAAGCCCCGTGGGCGCCGCCCTGCTGGGCAAGCGTGCCGGCGACACCGCCGAAGTGCAGCTGCCCACCGGCGCCACTGTGCTGTACACCGTGGTAAAGATCGGCCGCGACTAAAAAGCTTTTGCAGAAGGCAGGTGCGAAAGCGCCTGCTTTTTTGCCGCCGAATTGTTTTATGGACCGCGGCTTGCCGCCGCGAAAAATCAAGGGAGGTACCCTGTTATGGCAGAAAATCAGAACCAGAAGAAGCCCACCAACGGCCCCAGCGAAAGCGAACAGGTGCTGGTGCGCCGTCAGAAGCTGGCCGACCTGCAGGCCGCCGGCAACGATCCCTTTGTGATCACCAAATTTGATCAGAACGCTTACTCCGAAGATCTGAAGGCCCAGTTTGTTGCGCTGGAGCCGGAAGCCGAAAGTGGTGTGACCGTGCGTGTGTCCGGCCGCATGATGTCCAAGCGTGTGATTGGCAAGGACAGCTTTGCCGGCATCCGCGACAATAAGGGTGATCTGCAGCTGTTTGTGCGCCGTGATCTGCTGGGTGACGAGCCCTATGCCGCCTTCAAGAAGCTGGACGTGGGCGACATTATCGGCGTCGAGGGTGAGGTGTACCGCACCAAGGCCGGCGAACTGAGCGTGCGCGCCACCTCGGTCACCCTGCTGGCCAAGAGCCTGCGCCCCCTGCCCGAAAAGTTCCACGGCCTGACCGATACCGAGATGCGTTACCGTCAGCGCTATGTGGAACTGATCGCCAACCCCGAGGTAAAGAACACCTTCATCAAGCGCAGCCAGATCCTGAAGGAAGTGCGCGCTTATCTGGACAGCAAGGGCTTTATCGAGGTGGATACCCCCATCCTGACCCCCTTCGAGATCGGCGCTTCCGCCCGTCCCTTCCTGACCCATCACAACACCCTGGATATGGACATGGTGCTGCGCATCGAGACCGAGCTGTACCTCAAGCGTCTGATCGTGGGCGGCATGGACCGTGTGTACGAGGTTGGCCGTATCTTCCGCAACGAGGGTATGGACACCAAGCATAACCCCGAGTTCACCTCCATCGAGCTGTATCAGGCCTACACCGACTTCCACGGCATGATGGATCTGGTGGAAGAGA
>JAFULE010000225.1 GCA_017483235.1 Faecalibacterium sp.
CCCAACGGCGAAAACCCCGACGCTGAGGCCGCCTGTGCCGAATACGAAGAGATCATCAAATCGGTGGGCGGCATTGACCTGCAGCTGCTGGGCATTGGCCACGATGGCCACATCGGCTTTAACGAACCGGCCGATCACTTTGCGGTCACCACCCAGTGCGTGGACCTGACCGACGAGACGATCGAGGCCAACAAGCGGTTCTTTGCCAGCAAAGACGATGTGCCCCGACAGGCCTACACCATGGGCATCGGCACCATTATGAAGGCCCGCAAAGTGCTGCTGATCGCTAATGGCAAAGGCAAGGCCGAAATCGTCAAGAAGAGCTTCTTCGGCCCGGTTTGCCCGCAGGTGCCGGCCTCTGTTCTGCAGCTGCACCCCGATTTTACCCTTGTCATCGACGAGGAGGCTGCCAGCTTGCTGTAATTGCAATGCGACCCGCCCAATATTTCGGGCGGGTTTTGTTTGGCAATAAAAAGCGATGCTGGTGTTTGCGCCGCAAATGCTGCATACTGAAACCATCAATCCATCCGGAAAGGAACGATGCCATTGTGATCTCTGCCATCGAAGAACGCCGCAGTGTACGCCAATACACCGACCGCCCGGTACCCCGTGAACTGGTGCAGCAGGTGCTGCAGGCGGGCATTCTGGCCCCCTCGGCGGGCAACCGCCAGCCGTGGAAATTTCTGGTTTTGGGCGAAAAAGCAAAAACAGAGCTTCTGGCTGCCATGCAGCGCGGCCTGCAGCAGGAGTTGGACGATCCCATGCTGGGCGACAGTGCCCAGACGGTGCAGAATGCCCGCCATACCCTTTCGATCATGCAGGCCGCCCCGGTTCTGGTGCTGATCCATTACCCTGCTGGCCGGCCTTTGACCGAGCCTTTGGATGCCGCCGGCCGTGTGCGTGAGATCTGTGATATGCAGTCCATCGGTGCGGCCATCGAAAACATGGCCCTGCAGGCCACTGCCCTTGGGCTGGGCAGCCTGTGGATCGGCCACACCTTCTGGGCCCATCGCGCTTTGCAGGCATGGCTGGGCCGCCCCGGCGAGCTGTGTGCCGTGTTGGCACTGGGCTGGCCGGCAAAAAACAGCCCGCCCCGCCCCCGCAAAGATTTCGACGACGTGGTGGAATGGCTGGACTAAGCAACAAAACACCCCTGCTGCTGCAGGGGTGTTTTTCATTTGCGGAATTACTCGGCGTCCTCGTCCCGAATTTTGAACACGGCCTTTTTTACCTTGTCGCAGCCCTGCGCGCGGATCATGGGCTTGTGAGGCTCCATGGTCATATACACTGCAAAGCGGCCCTCGCACAAGGTTCCCACCGCACTGGTGTTGGCCTTGACGATGCAGCTGTCGCTGGCGCTTTCGTAGGGCTTGGTCACGGTGGTGTCGCCCATGGCTACCTCGAACAGCTCGGTGCCCTGCAGCACCAGCTGCAGATCGATATAGTTTTTGTGCAGCTCAAACTGGGCTTTTTCGGCGGGGATGGTGGCCCCTTCGCTGACGATTACATACACAGTTTCGCCCTCGATGGCGGTTTTGCCCAGCGGCAGCTGATTCAGGTCGTTGTTCAGGATATAACGGATGGCGGTGTCCATGTTTTTGGACAGGCCGCGGTACAGCAAAAGATTTTCAACGGTATCGTAGATCATGGAAAAACTCCTTTGGTCATCGTGTTTTTCATTCGGCTGTGTTTATTATACCCATTGCCCCGTCGTTTCGCAACTGCCGGCATGGCCGTGATCAAAAAAGCCCGCCCCGGGCAGCCGGAGCGGGCAGATGCGGTATGGAAATCAATCCTCCACGTAGATGTGGTGGGGCAGGCCGGCAATGTACAGCGGGCTCAGTTCGGCCTGAATCAGAGGTTTGGCATAGTCGATGAATTCCTGGGTCATCTGGGTGTGGTTCTCGTTCAGCCAGCTCAGGGGCACCTTCTTTTCCAGGTTGGCAACCTCGCTGATGGGGTGCAGCTCGGTGGTGCTCTGGTAGGGGCTGTTGGAAATGCGCTTGATGGCAACCATCTCGCCGGTGTGGCCCTCAAAGGCGGCCTTGGCAGCGGCGCCGCCCACCTGATAGGCTTCGGTAATGTCGGTGCGGCTGGTCATATGGCCGGCGCAACGCTGCAGGGTGGAAAGCTCGATGCAGCGGGTCTTGGTGTTCAGGCGGCGGGCAATGGTGTTGGCCAGATATCGGGCGGTACCGGTCAAGGCCTTGTGCCCGAAGGCATCAACCGCGTGCACATCGTCGGCCAGCTCACATACGTAACGGCCATCTTCCAGCTTAACGCCTTCCGAAACGGCAATGACGATGGAGGCCTTCTTTTCCTGCATGGCGGCAACCTTTTCCACAAAGCGGTCTACGTTAAAGGGCACTTCGGGCAGGCAGATCATATCCACACCTTCGCAGTCAGGGCCCTTGGCCAGTGCGGCGGCGGCGGTCAGCCAGCCGGCGTTGCGGCCCATGATCTCGACGATGGTCACGTATTTGGTGCCGTACACGGTGGCGTCGCGGATCACTTCCTTCATCACCACGCCGATGTACTTGGCAGCCGAGCCGTAACCGGGGGTGTGATCGGTGACCATCAGGTCGTTGTCGATGGTCTTGGGCACGCCCATGAAACGGATGTCCCTGCCCACATGGGCGCCGTAATCGGCCAGCTTGCCAATGGTGTCCATCGAGTCGTTGCCGCCGATGTAGAAGAACCAGCCGATGTCCAGCTCTTCCAGAATGCCAAACAGCTTTTCATAGGTGGCAGGGTCCTTCTGCCAATCGGGCAGCTTGTAGCGGCAGCTGCCAAGGAAGCTGGACGGGGTGCGCTTCAGCAGTTCAATGTCCAGATCGTCCTTCAGCAGGGCGGACATGTCCACCACATTCTTTTCCATCAGGCCTGCTACGCCGTGGCGCATACCGTACACGATTTCAGCGCCGCGGCTTTTGCAGCTTTCGTACACACCGGCCAAGCTGGAGTTGATCACCGAAGTGGGGCCGCCGGACTGGCCCACGATTGCATTCTTGCCCATGAGTCTCATTCTCCTTTAATCCAATAATCTGTAATCTATCAACTGTTCGGTACTGCAGTACCGCGGGTCCGTAGGGAAAGGGCTTACAGGTGCAGATGGCGGGGGGTGCCGTTGACATATACCGGGGGCAGCTCGGCTTGGATCAGCGGCCGGGCGTACCGCTCAAAATCGGCGGTCACGTTCATGCCGTCGGGGGTGATCCACTCGCGGGGCACCTGCTTTTCATAGTTGGCTACCTGCTGCACATCCACGGCGCGGGTCACACACTGGTAGGGCAAGGTGGAAACGCGCTCCAACGCGATCATTTTACCGCTTTCGCCGTTTACAGCGGCCATCACACCAGCACCGCCCACCGCATGGGCTTCGGTAATGTCGGTGCGGCTGGCCAGATGGCTGGCGCAGCGCTGCAGAGTGCTCAGCTCGATGGCGCGGCTCTTGCAGCCCAGCTTTGTGTGGATCAGGTCGGACAGATACCGCCCGGTGCCGCTGAGCATGGCCTTGTGGCCAAAGGCGTCCACCTCGCCGCCGGACGAGGTCAGATCGCACAGGAAGGTGCCGTCGGCGGTCTGGGCACCTTCGCTGACCGCGATGATCAGGTTGGACTTCTGCTTTTGCAGCTCATCTACCTTTTGCAGGAACTTTTCTTCCTCAAAGGGAACCTCGGGCAGCAGAATCAGATCGGGGCCGCAGCTGTCCTCGTCGCCGGCAAGGCAGGCGGCACCGGCCAGCCAGCCGGCATGACGGCCCATGATCTCCACAACAGTAACGCTGCGCAGGTCGTATACCGACGAATCGCAGATGATCTCTTTCAGGGTGGCGGCAATGTATTTGGCCGCCGAACCAAAGCCGGGGGTGTGGTCGGTCAGCACCAGATCGTTGTCGATGGTTTTGGGCACGCCGATAAACCGGATGGGGCTGCCGTGGGCAAAGCCGTAGGCCGACAGCTTGGCGATTGTGTCCATCGAGTCGTTGCCGCCAATGTACAGCACCGCGTCGATCTCGTATTTTTCAAACAGATCAAACAGGGCATGGTATAACTCGGGATTGGCATCGGCATGGGGCAGCTTAAAACGGCAACTGCCCAAAAAACTGGAAGGAGTGCGCATCAGCAGCTCAACATTTGCCTTGCTGCCCAGCACTGCGTCCAGATCGACCAGCTGTTCTTTCAGCAGCCCCTCAATGCCGTAGCGCATGCCGTAAATTTTGGTTACCCCCAGACTGCGGGCGGTTTCGTACACGCCTGCCAGGCTGGCATTGATCACGGCGGTGGGCCCGCCGGACTGGCCTACGATCAGATTGCGAATCATAACAAACGTCCTTTACCTTTCTGCGCCGGGGCACAGATTTTTTACAATTTTTACAGCCAAATCATCGCATGATATGCTATACTATCATTATAGGGTGTGCAGGGCGCAAAAGCAAGGGGCAAAGCTTCTGTATTTTGTGCGTGGTGCACAAATATTACCAACATGAAAAGGAAAACCCGGAAAAGATGAGCAATTTTCAAGGCTTTGACGCGGCGGCCCGCCGGCGTCGCCGTTTTCGCCGCCGGATGCGCGGCTATACCTTTTTTGCCGGCAGTGCAGCGGCCATTCTGATCTTTGCATGGATCATCACCAGCCTGATCGAGGGCTTTGGCCGGGCCGGACAGCCGCAAAGCACTCCGCTGAAACCTGCGGGCGGTGTGGCTGCCCAAATGCTGGCCCCACTGCCCATGCAGGGTGGCGGCGTGGTGACGTTGGCCGAGTTTGGCCCTGCCCAACAAAGCGAAAGCTATACCCTTGTCAGTCAGGATGCGGCGGTGATCCGCCAGCCGGAATGTGGGCAGGTGGACCTGAGCTATTTTGCCGATGCCGCCTTTCTGGGCGACAGCCTGACCGAGGGCTTCACCGACTACAACATCAATCTGGGCGGTGCACTGGTGTGCGGTTATGTGGGTGTTTCGCCCAACGCGGTGGTCAATCGCACTACCGTCAAGCATATGGAGCGCGGCGAAGAGGTAGCCCTTGATGTATTGGCTGCCCACACCCCCCAAAAGCTGTATATACTGCTGGGCACAAACGCCCTGACCGCCACCGGGAACGAAAAGGGATTTTTGGGTTATTACAGCCAGATGCTGGATACCCTGAAGGAAACCCTGGGCGAAGATTGCGTCATCTATGTGCAATCCATTCCGCCGGTGCGGCCCGAAGCCACCGAAAGCCGCCCCGGTCTTGCCAGCGAAAAGCTGCGCAGCGTGAACGAGCAGCTGGCCCAGTTGGCGCTGGAAAAAGGGTGCTGTTATATCGATCTGTGGCAGGCTTTGGCCGACAGCGAGGGCAATTTGAACAGCGATTATTCCGCCCCGGATGGGGTGCACCTGACCGCTGGCCGCGGCTACACCGCATGGGTGAACTATCTGCGTACCCATACCCTGTACGATGCCGCCAGCCCCTGGACCCCCGGCAGCGCCTACGCTTCTTGAAAATAGGAATATCAAAACGCCCCGGCGTTCCCTTGTGGGAACGCCGGGGCGTTTCTATGTATTGCTGTTATTCGGTTTCAGGGATGTCGGGTTTCGGCTCGGGTTTGGTCTGCTTTGCCGAAGGGAAGGGGGAGCTGTAGTCGGCGGGGTGGGCAGGCTTTGCCTTTTTGCGTCGCTTTGTCTTGCGGCGCAGTGTTGCCACCAGTGCGGCGATCAAGGCAATCAGCAGCAGGAAGAAGATGTTTTCTACCACAAACAGCACCACATCCTGCAAAAATTCGATGAAGGTATTGGTGCCGCGTGCAAAGGCGGAGCCGATCTGGGCGCCAAAGTCGTCGGCGCTGGGGCTGAGTACGATCGGCTGGGTCAGATAGAAGTTTACGGTGCAGTAGCTGATCTGGTTCTGCAGAGCCTTCATCTGGCTGGTGTAGCTTTCCAGCTGATATTGAACATCGGCCAGATGTTCTTCAATCTCCAGCAGGGTGGCCAGATTTTCAGCGGCATCCCGCAAGGTCACAAGGCGGTCGCGCTGGCCCTGCAGCGAGGTCAGGCGGGCCTCAATGTCCACATACTGCAGGGTAACGTCCTCGGTGTCTTCGGTGCGCTGGGTCACGTTGCCAAAGGCGGATGCCCCGGCCACAAAGGCGCGGTAGTGTTCGGCGGGCACCCGCACCACCAGGTTGGCCCGCACCCGGGTATCATACTCGGAAATGTCACTGGCCTGCACGTAACCGCCGGCCTTGGCCAGCGCCTGTTCCAGCGCGGCAAGGCTTTCGTTCAGATCGGTGCATTCAATGTCCAGGTGGGCGGTGTAGATGATCTTGCGGTCATCCATGGGGGCCAGCTCGCCGGAAAGCCCGGCGCCGCTGTCGGTGACAGTGTCGTATTCCGGTACAGCGGTGCCTGCTGCACCGGTACTGCCGCCGCTGCTGCCGCCGCAGGCGGCAAGGCAAACAGTCAGCAGCATGGCAGCCAGCAGTGCTGCAAGGGCGCGCAGAATCTTTTTCATGTCTTTCGCTCCTTTCTGTCTGGGTGATAAGCAAACGGCCGCCGTGCCCAACAGGATGGGACGGCGGCCGTTGAAAACCGAAAAACGATGCTTACTGATTTTCGGCCCAGATGGGCTCTTTCAGCATCCAGCGGCCGTATTCGTCCTTGAAGAACAGGTCGCGGTTATAGAATTTGTCGATAATGGCCCAGAACTCGGCCTCGCTGTAGCCGCAGAACTGGCAGAAGTCCCGCACGCTGCGGGGGTCAAGGTTGCCGTCCCGCTCTTTGATGATGGGAATGGCTTCCTCGCGGGTCATCATGCCGTAGCGGATATAGCGGGCGGTGTAGTCGGTGGCGGCGGCATGGCCGAACTTGGGGTACTTCAGCCAGCTGTGCACCAGATAGGCCGGGCTGTCGATCTGGTCAAAGTTTTCCGCGTGATGGGTGCGGTCCCACTCGTGGGTCAGGTCGTGGAAGCCGCGGCTCTTGGCCAGCATATAGTTTTTGTAGCTGTTCCAGGGCAGGAAGTAGCTCATATAGAACGGGTCCAGCTTTGCCAGATCCTCAGCGCTGGGGGCTTTGGTCAGGGCCAGATCCACCGGCTGTACGCCGTAGCTCAGCAGCTCTTCGTCCGAGAAGCCCACTGCCACGCCGTTTTCGATCTGGTCGCGGGCCGAGTAGGTCTCCTCGTCGGCGTTGCCGCCGTATTCGAAGCTGACATTCTCGCCGTAGCACAGCAGCATGGTGTTGAACTTCAGCGCCATGTGCAGGGGGAAGGTGTAGATCATACGGTCCACATACCAGGTGGGCTTGCCGTACTTTTCAAAGAAAGCGCGCATCAGGGTCTTCTGGGCCTT
Source organism: Faecalibacterium sp. (assembly GCA_017483235.1). Taxonomy (GTDB): domain Bacteria; phylum Bacillota; class Clostridia; order Oscillospirales; family Ruminococcaceae; genus Faecalibacterium. Next base: position 7,328 of record JAFULE010000225.1, read on the forward strand.
GATGTTGGGCTTGCAGCTGATGATGGTGCAGCCAAAGGCCTCGCTGATGTTCTTCATGTTGTGCTTGCCGGCCTCGGTCATGGGGAAGTTGTCCTCGGCGCTGAACAGGATGGGGTTCATGCCCATCACTTCCTTCAGGATATACACCTGAAAATGGCTGTCCTTGCCGCCGCTGACCGCCACGGCGCAGTCGTAGTTGCCGGGGCCGTTGCAGCCGCGGTACTTGTCGCACAGAGCTTCGAACTCTTTCCAGCGGGCGTCCCAGTCCACCTTGGCACGGCCTTCGTAGTGGCGGCAGGCGCTGCATACGCCTTCGGCGTCAAAGCTGATGCCGGGGCGGGTGTCGGGCATGGTGCAACGTTTGCAGTATTTCATAGCAAAGTTCTCCTTACGATCAGATGGGAATGGCCTCAGTCTTCCTGCAGGCGCTCGACCATGGCCCACAGGGCGGCGGCCGAGTTGAAGTTCTGGGGAATGATCTCGGTGGCGGGGATCTCGATATCAAAGGCATCGTTCAGCTCATTGATGGTGGAAATGATATCGAAGGAATCAAAAATTGCGTCGTCGATCAGGGTGGTGCAGCTTTCAAAATCCACATCGGGCTTGATCTCGCGCAGAATCTGCAGCAGTTCGTCCATGGTTGTTCTCCTTTCAATGGGGCTGGTTGCCCTGTTGGCTCTATTGTAGCACAAAGTTCAGCAATTTTCTGCCCCGCAATTCAAAAAAGCAGGGGAAATATGCTGCCGCAGCAGGCAAATTTCACCATTTTGCCGCCGCAGCAGCACGGCAGGCAGCTCGCGTGTCAAAAACAGGGCGGGCGCTTCGGTCATCGAGTAGGCACCGCAGCAGCCAAACACCAGCAGGTCGCCCATCTGCAGCGGCTGTTCAAACTGGGCCTGCCGCACCAGCACATCGGCCACGGTGCACAGGCTGCCGCACAAGGTCCAGCCGTCGGTTTCGCCTTTGCCGGGGGCACGGGCCGGGGCGGCGGTGCCCTGCACCGGCAGATGCAGAATGGGCGGCAGCTGCATGGCCATGGTCTGGCCGTAGTAGTTCAGCTGGTGGATGCCGCCGTCCAGAATGGCATAGTTCACGCCGGCGGAATGCTTCACATCGGCCACAGCGGTCACAAAGCTGCCGCAGCGGGCGGCAAACCAGCGGCCCATCTCCACCGTCAGTTCGTAGTGGGCGGCCAGCGCCTGCAGCGCCGGGGCAATCTGCCGCAGCAGCTCCAGCTCGCCTTCCACGCCGCCGTCCTTGCCAAAGTAGTCAACCCCAAGGCCGGGGCCGTACTCCAGCCGCTGTACCGCAAAGCCGTGCTCGTCGGCAAGGCTCTGGCAGAACTGCCCCAGCCGGGCCAGCTCTTTTTCAATTACGGCAGGCTTCTTTTTCTGGGTGCCGGAAAAATAGTGGATGCCCACCAGCTCAGTGCCGGGATATGCAGCCTGATCGTGCACCAGCTTGGTCAGGGTTTCTTCATCCATGCCAAACTGGTTGCCCGAGCTCAGACGCAGCAGCACCGGCACGGTGACCCCGGCGACCTGTGCTGCATCGCTGATATGCCGCAGATGCAGCGGGCTTTCGGCGGTGAACACTCCCACCTTGTCGGCAAGGGCACGATCCACATCGGGGCGGGTCTTATTCACGCCCGAAAACACCACCTGCTGCATGGGCAGCTTCTGCATTTCGCATACGATCAGCTCGCCCGGGCTGCATACCTCAATGCGGTCCAGCAGGCGGGCCATTGCCGGAAGAATAAAAGGGTTCGCCTTGATGGAATAGCATAATTTGACCGCGGGGCCCAGAATCTGCCGTGCGGCGGCCACACGGTCAGCCAATACAGCTTCGTCAAACAGATACAGCGGGCTGCCGTATTGGGCGGCCAGCGCTTTATATTCGGCAGTGGTCATGGTCAGTTTCCTCCGTTGGCCGCGGCTTTGGCGGCCCGGCGGGCGGCCTTTTCAGCCTTTTCGGCTTCTTTGGCAGCTTCGTAGGCGGCGGTCATGGCGGCGCGGTCCAGTTTGCCGTTTTTGGTCACCGGCAGCTGCTCCAGCTTCAAAAAAGCGGTGGGCAGCATGAACTGGGGCAGCACCCCACGCAGCGCAGTCAGCAAGGGGCGCTTCTCGGCGCTGCCGCTGTACACCAAAAGCAGGGTCTGGCTTTCATGCAGGTAGATGCAGCAGGTGCGCTCGACCCCGGGCTGGGCAGCGGCTGCGGCTTCAATTTCGCCCAGCTCAATGCGGTGGCCCATGTGTTTGATCTGGAAGTCCTTGCGGCCTGCAAAGTACAGCAGGCCGTCTTTGCCGTACCGGGCCAGATCGCCGGTGCGGTAGATCCGCTCAGGCCACAGCAGGTTCAGCGGGTTCTGGGTAAAGGCGGCGGCGGTGCGCTCCGGGTCATTGTAATAGCCCAGCGCCAGTGCGGTGCCGGCTACACATACCTCGCCGGGTACATCGGGGGTGGCGGCGGTTACTTCGTGATCATCACCGTCCAGCAAAAACACCCGTTCGTTGGCAAAGGCATGGCCCATGGGCAGGGTGCCCTCTTCGGCGCCGGTTACCACATGGTAGGTGCAGTTGCAGGTGATCTCGGTGGGGCCGTACAGGTTGACGAACAGCGCATCGGGGTAAAAGCCGCGCCAGTAGGCCAGATGCTTGCAGGGCATTATCTCGCCGGAAAACAGCACCCGGCGGATGTGTTCGGGGCGGTTGTATTCCAACCCTTTCATGGTGGAAACGATGCACAGTGCGCTGACCGCCCAAACCAACACGGTCACCTGCCGCGCAGCAAGGTGGTCCATCAGCTTGGTGGGGAAGGAGAAGTAGCTGCGGGGCAAAAGCTCCACCCGGGCGCCGGTTTTCAGGGCACTGTACAGATCCTTGACCGAAACGTCAAAGTCCAGTGGTGCCTGGTTGGCGAATACGTCGTTTTCTTCCAGCCCGAATACCGGCACGAACTGCTCGATGAAATCGATCACCGAGCGGTGACACACCGCCACGCCCTTGGGCACACCGGTGCTGCCCGAGGTAAAGTTGCAGTACAGCGGGTCGGTATCGCAGGCAGCGGCCCGGCGGGCGGCCAGAACCGTCTCGTCAGCCGCTGCGGCAAATACCTCTTCGGCCAGCAGCACCGGGCAGCCGGCGTTCAGCGCCTGAGCACCGGCCAGATGCTTTGCATCGGTAACCAGCGCAGCGGGCTGCAGCACCTGCAGTACATGACTCAGGCGGGCGGCGGGCAGGCTGGGGTCCAGAAAGGTGTAAAAGCAGCCGGCGTGCACCGCACCGTAAAAGGTGGCCACGGCGGCACAGCATTTTTCCATAAACACCGCCACCGGCTGCCGGGGAGAGCAGTGCCCAGCCAGAACGGTGCCGGCAGCGCGGGCATAATCGGTCAACTGGCGGTAGGTCAGGCAGGTGTCCGGGTCGGCCAGTGCGGCCTTGTCAGGCAGACGGGCGGTGCTGGCGTAAAGATAATCCAGAACGTTGGTCATAAACAGGCTCCTTTCGGCAAAGCTCAGTCAAGGCTGCAGTCGGTAAAGTGCAGGCTGTCGGCAGCCGGGTCAGCGGATAAGGTACAGACGGGTTTGTCCAGCAGGGGGTCATACAGCAGGTAATGGCTGCTTTCACTGCGGCGGGGGAAGGTGTGCTGTTCACCACCGGTAAGGTCGGTGATGTAAAAGGTGCCGTCGCCGCCGGTTTGAACGGTCCAGTGGCCAAGGGTCTGTTCGGCGGCATTGTCGGGCAGCAGGGTCAGCCCATTGGCGGCGCAGAAGGCCTGCAGTTCGGCAAAGCTGCCACTCAAAGCAGCGTCCAGCTGAATGGCGCGCCAGCATTTTTCAGCATCCAGATCCAGCTGTGCCCGGTTGGGCAGCTGTTCCGGGCTGCGCAGCGCATAATCGCCGTTTGTCAGTAGTTGCCCCAGATCGCGGGTCAACTTCAGTGCACCGGAAATGTTCAGATGATCCTTGTCTGAAAAATCGGCTGTCCAGTCAAGGCCGATGCTGCGGCCGTTGTCGGCGTTGTGGTTCAGCACCGCAATGCCGTTTTGGGCGGCGTAGTCCGCCACCCAGTTGTAAATGGCCGGCTCACCCGGCTGATAACAGTAGGGGGTAAGCAGAAATACAAGTTTAAAGTCTTCTTTTTGGCTCAGCGCCACGATTTTATCCAGATAAGCGGCAGCGGTTTCGTAGGGGGCGACCCGCTGATCGGTGGCGGGGTAGTCGGGCTGCTGCTGCGGCGCAACGGCGGTCAGAAGACCATAGCCCTTCAGATAATGGGGGTCGCTGTGAGGGTCGTAGGTAAACATCTGCCGATTCAGGATCTTCCATCGGGTGTGATAGTGGGTCAGGGGCAGAAAATCGGCGGGCTTGCGCAGATCGATGCCGCAGTCATCCACCGTGCCGATCATCTGCAGCAAATTCCAGCCCGGGTCGATGGAAAAGCTGTTCAGATAGCTGACCTCGTCAATGGCTTTGGGCTGTTCGATGCTGTTGCCGTACATCAGTCCATACAGGTCCAGCACCACCACCGCGGGCTGCTGAGTTTTCAGCCCTTCGAGAATGTAGTGGTAGCTGATCCAGATGGGCTGGCTCCACGAGTAAACGTTGTGTGCGCTGACACCGTATTCACGCCAGAGCACACCGGGGATCACACCGCCGTTTACATGGCTTGAGCCCACCACAAAAACGTCCACGGTGTTGTCCGGCTCGGAATACAGGGTGGAAAGGGTGGTGGTGCGGTCGCGCAGCAGCCAGGTCAGGCCGCTGATCATCAGTGCGGACAGCAGCACAAAGGCTGCTGCCCGCAATACCTTCTGTTTGGTCATGGGATCGGTCTCCTTGCGGGAAGTTGCACACTGTGTTCCATCAGGCAAAATAGCAGTCGGCCCAGTTCAGTGCGCCGGTCATGGGGTGAACATCGGTGTGGAAGGTGGGCTTTTCCAGCAGATCGTCGTACAGCATGATCTGCACGCCGCTGCCCTGCCGGATCAGACGGTCGTTGGCAGCAATGTTGCCCTCGCCGTCAAGGGCGATTTCAAATTGCCCTATGGTCAGGTCCAGACGCTTGGCCTCACTGCCAAGGGCCTGCTCGGCGGTGCCATCGGCCCACACGGCGTAATACGCCTGTCCTTCGCCAAAGCCAGCAAGCCCCAAAGGCTGCAGCATGGCGGCTACCTCGGGTGAAATGTAGGTGTTTTTGGAAGCCGAAACAAACACCCGTGTGCCGGGGTGCTGGCTGCACCATGCGGCAAAATCGGTAAGGTTATCGGGCATATCGTTTACCGCCAGCAGCCGCAGGGTTTTCTGTGCGTCGGCATCCAACTGGGCAAGGTTGTGGTGTGCTTCGCGGGCGGGGAAGCTGTAGTGCCCGGCCAGATAATCGCCCAGATGTCGGGTAACCAGCTGGGCGCCGTAGTGGTTCAGATGCTCAAAATCAGCCAGATGCCGGCTGTAATCCAATCCGATTTCATCGGCCATAGGGCCGCAATAATTCAAAAACGGGATGCTATGGCTGTCGGCATACTGCTGCAGCCAGTTGAAGATAGCCGGCTCGGTGGGCTGGCATTCGTAGGGCAGCATGGTAAATACCAGCTGAGCGCCCTGTGCCTGCACATAATCCACAATCTTATTCAGATAGCGTTCGCACCCTTCGTAGGGGGCGGCGGCAGGCAGGGCGGGGTCCCATTCCACCCGGGTGTGGGGGCTTACCTGCCCCAGAACGCTGAAGCCCTTGGTGTGGGCGGCAACCGGCAGGGTGTCCAGCTCTTCCTGAAAGGCTGCGCCGGCATTTTTCCAGCGGCTGTGGAACCGCACCATGGGCAGAAAGCTCAGCGGATTGCGCCGGTCTTCGCCCACCAGCGCAGCCGAAAGCCACAGCTCCAGCTGGTTCAGGCCGGGGCGCAGCAGATAGTTGTTGTCGTAGTTCAGCTCATCCACCTTGCGGGCCGGCTCAATGCTGTTGTTGTAGCACATGCCGTACAGATCCACCACAACCACCTGCGGCGACTGGGTGCGAAAGGTCTCTTTGATAAAATGATAGCCCACCCAGATGGTCTGATCCCAGCCGAAGACGTTGTGGGCACTGATGCCGTATTCGTCCCATAGAATGGCAGGCACCACGCCGCTGTTTACATGGCTGCCGCCCACAACGATCACGTCCAGAGAGTCCTCCGGCTCGTTATATAAAGCGCTCATGGCGCTGGCCGGGCGGCAAAGGGCTGAGCCGATCAGGCCGAGCATCATTGCGGCCAACAGTACAAAGGCGGCGGCGCGCAAAAGTTGTTTTTTGATCATAGGAATGTACGCCCTTCCTTAGAACTGGTAGTAAACAAAAGGAGTTGCATCGTATGCGGGACCATATACACCAAAGATGCATACCACCGCAATGCCCAGCAGCAGAATGAACCAGCGGATGGGCAGCTCCTGCCGGTAGATCACCTCGCGCAGCGGGCTTTCGCAGCGCTTGGAAAGGCTGCTGGCTGCAAATACAACTATGGTGGCCAGCAGGCCCACAGTCAAGTCGGCACCGTCCAGCCCCAGGGTCAGCAGGGTGCCGTCAAACAGAACCCACGGGTTCCACACGGTTACAGCGCTTCGCAGCATCTGCATCGCTGCAGCAGTGGTTTCAGCCCGGAAAATGATCTCGCCGATGCCCACCAGCACGCAGGTGCGCAGGGTGCGGAACAAAGCAAGACTTTTGCTGTCGGCGGCAATGCCGAGTTTAGCGTATACCTTGGGCGAAACCTGCTCGGCGCACATGCCCATCACAATCAGGGTACCGTGATACATACCGTAGGCCACGTAATGCCAGCCTTCGCCGTGCCATACGCCGCTGCAGAACCACAGAATGAACATGGCAAGATAGCCCGGCAGCATTTTGGCAATGTTGCGGCCAAAGGGCTTCTGCAGGGCCTTGCCCAGTTTGGCAAAGGGCTTGGACAGGGTAAGCGGATAGAAGATATGGTCGCGCAGAAAGCTGCCCAGGGTGATGTGCCAGCGGCGCCAGAACTCGCTGACGCTCTGCGAGGCGAAGGGCAGGTTGAAGTTTTCGGCCATTTTTACGCCAAACAGCTCGGCCGCGCCCAGCGCGATGTCGATGCCGCCGGCAAAGTCGCAGTACAGCTGCACCACATAGAAGAAGGTGGCAAACAGCACCACAAAGCCGGAATACTCGGTGTGATTGTCGAACACGGTGTTGACCAGAATGCTGAACCGGTCGGCCACCACCAGCTTGCGGAAATAGCCCCACAGCATGCGCTGCCAGCCCAGCACGAAGCGGTCGTAGTCAAATTTCTTCTCGCCGAACAGCTCGGGTGCCAGCTGGCCCCAGCGGCCGATGGGGCCCTGGATCACCTGCGGGAACCAGATGGTGAACAGCGCCACCTTAAAGGGGTTGTGTTCAGCCTTGATGCGGCCGGTGTGCACATCCATCACATAGCTGACCAGCATCAGGGTGTAAAAGCTGATGCCCAGCGGCATGGCCCGTTTCCACAGCGGCAGGGTAAAATATGCCTGCATCAGCTGGGCAAACATATTGTAGAACTTGAAGAACAGCAGCATGCCCAGCACAATGGCGACAAACCCGGCAATCACCAGCCGGCGGCGGACCAGCCATTTTGCCTTTACCGCACTGCGGGCGGCCCGGTCGGCGCCGTCGGCCTTGGCTTTGGCCAAAGCGGCCTTTTCGCCGGCCAGCAGCTTTTCCAGCGCAAGGCCTGCAGCCCAGGTAACGCCGGCAGCCAGTGCCACAAACACGATCAGCTTTTTGCCGATGCTGTAATAATACACAATACTGAAAGCCAGTAAAAACCACCAGCGTACTTTATGGGGCAGCAGCCAGTACACCAGCACGCCGGCCACCAGATATAACAGGAACGAAAGCGATGTAAAAAACATGGTAACTCCTACACAACAGCGTTATTTTACGTAAGGGCGAATTTTATCTTCCATCCGCTTGACCTCGGCGGGGGCCACATACGCTTTGTCCACATAGCCGTAGATGCGCTGGGCAAAATCGGCCAGACCTTTGTGGAAGAAAAACACCTTGCGGGGCTCCCATTTCAGCCGATACAGAATATGTACGCCCCACAGCGCCACATACTTCAGCCAGTTGAAATGCGGGGTGTAGCCCTCGCCCATGGGCAGATCGCGGGGTTCGTTTTTATAAACTTCCTCCAGCAGATCACACATCCGTTTGTAGGCGGGGACGGGCGAGGGATCGAAGTATCCCTCGATCATCTCGCGCGCGATGGGAAACGGTGGATTGGGGGCATTCATTGCGGCTTCAAACTCGGGGTAATTGGTCACGTAATGGGCATCCTTGTAGATCACCGGGTCGTACTCGTGCTCGATGGGCACCGGCCGCAGAATGTGGCAGCTTTTGCCGGCCATGTACACCTCGGCAATGGCGGTGCTCATCCAAATCGAAATGCTGTCAGCTGCCACGATCCAGTCCTTGACACTGCCGGCAAAAATCACATGGAAGTTGGGACGTTTTTTGCTCAGTGCTTCCAGTTTTTCGCTTTTCCACTCGCTGGGATGGCGGCGGTACACCAGCTCCACCTCGGGGTGGCGGCCCAGATACTCGTCAAACCACTGCAGGGTCTGGTCCATGCTGACACGGTTGGTGCGGGCAAAGCCGGTAAAATCGGTACCGGCCATATCACTCAGTTCCTTTACCTCGGCATCGGTCATGCTGGCGTAGCCAAAGCTGGAAATGTACAGGTGCAGCTGTTTTTCGGGGTCAAGGCCGAACTCGGCACACAGCTGGGCCTTGTTTTTGTAGTAGCCCTCAAATTCCGGGCGCAGAAAGTCCATCATCACTGCGCCGGTCACAGGGGTGTTCTTGGCTTCCATACCGTGGGCCTGCAGCCGCTTGGCGGTTTTTTCACCCCAGCAGGTCTGCACACACTTTTTGGCGTTGCCGTTCATGTTGAACCAGTCGCCCTCTTCCTGGTCGTCCGAAAGCATCTGTTCCCAGTGCAGGTTCACGATTTTGTTGCATTTGCCGATGTTGTTGTACACGTGGCTATTGATGGCCTCGTTGTCGTACATGCAGCTGGAAACCAGCACCTCGGGCTTTTTCCAGGTGAAATACCGCAGCTTCTTGCGGTCCAGCAGCTGGCGGATCTCGCAGCTGTAGCCCCGGCGCTCCAGCTCCAGCTTCAGCAGCAGGTCGCTTTCGTATTCGCGCACCGTGTGCTCGTACAAAATCAGAAAATCAAGGCTCAAGGCAGTTGCCTCCCTTTCGTAAAATATCAAAATCAGGCCAGCAGGCCGAACAGTTGCTGTGTCCACTGGGGCAGGCCGTAGACCGTATCCAGATGGAAGCCGTCAAAGAACTGGCGGTCCTGCTCAAAGGCGGGGCGGTCGGCCCATTCGTGGTCGATCACGGTCACACCATAGGTGCTTTGCCAGCCGGCCAGCTGCTGCAGGGCGGGCTGCATCCCCTCGGTAATGCCGAACACATCGCACACCTCGGTTTTTACATTGTCGGCCATGGGCGGCAGCACAATGGTCAGCTTGACCCCCTCGGCAGCACAGCGGGCGGCCAGTGCTTCCAGCTGGGCGAGCATTTCGGTGTTCAGCTGCCAGTTTTCGCATTTAGGGGTGATCACCGCCGGGTATACCGCCAGCAGCCGGTGCAGCGGCAAAGCTTCACCGTTATCGCCAATGTAGTCCTCGGGGCCCCAGTCGCCGGTTTCGTGTTCCACCTGTGCTTCCGCCCAACTCATGGTCACAGTGCCGGTCAGCCGGCCTTTGGCCCAGCCCAGCCAGTTGGTAAAGCCGGTCAGAGCGTTGACGTTGTATTCCAAATTGAAGATGTAGGCCAGAGGATTGTTCAGGGTGTCCTCCAGTGCGCTCATTCGATCGGTGTCGTAGCTGGCATTCAGGGTGTAAAAGCTCAGCCCCAGCACCAGCTCTTGGGTAGGGTTGCCGCTGTCCAGAATGTAGTTGGCCAGATCGATGGTTTCCCGCAGCGAAGCGCCGCCAAAGGCCAGATTCTGCCAGTTTTTCCCGCTGGCCTGATCGGCCAGTGCCAGATCAAAATGGGCCAGCCGGCTGTCGCCGAGGATCAGGTATTCGCCGGGCTGCTCTTCATACGCTTTGATACGGGCCACCGGCTGGGTCGAGCCGGCCGCGCTTTTCAGCCCAAAATAGTTGTTGGGCTCAAAGGCAATGAAAAAGGCCAGATATGCCAGCACCGGCAGGGCCAGCAGTGCCAGCTTTTTGCAGATATTTTTCATAGAGGAACTGCTCCTGTCTGTAAAATCGTCTTAGAAGTTGGCGTAAGCGCCGAAACCTGCGCCTGCGCCAAAGCCGCCGTTCTGGATGATCAGGCCCACCAGAATACCCAGCACCAGCGCGTAGTACAGCAGCCATTTTACCAGCGGCTTCTGCCCGGCCAGCACCAGCTCAGAGGGTTTGTCCTTAAAGTGGAAAAACCGCTGTCCGTCCAGATAAAAGCAGACCGCCAGACCAAAGACCACAAAGGCCAGCCATGCCAGCTGCATGATGGCATTGGCGTAAAAGCCTGCGCCGATGGCGCCCCACAGCTCGGCGGCAAACCGCCCCGGGCCCCAGCCGCGGCACAGCCCGGCAAAGTAACGGCCGCAGTCGGCAAGGCCAGCGGTGTCGGGTCCGGAACCGATGCGGAAGAAAATCATCGAAAAGGTCCACAGCCCAAACACGGCAGCGCGCTTGGCCCACAGCTTATACTGGGGCACACCCTTGCGCTTGGGCTTGCCGAAGCGGCGGTGCAGCAGTTCTTCGCCCACGCGGTATACACCCTGTAAAAGGCCCCAGATCACAAAGGGCAGGGTATTGCCGTGCCAGAAACCAGAGGTGAAAAATACCGTGAATACGCAGAATTCCACCGGGAAGTGCTCGTATTTTTTGGCAAGATTCTTGCCCAGCAGCGGCGTTTTGGCAACGTCGGCCCAGGCAAGGGTCATAAACAGGTAATCCTGCAGCCAGCTGGAAAGCGAGATGTGCCAGCGGCTCCAGAAGCCGGAAAAGTTGGTGGCAAAGAAGGGGGTCTTGAAGTTTTCGGGCAGCTCGAGCCCCAGCAGCAGGCCGGTGGCCCGGGCCATGTCAGAATAGCCGCCAAATTCAAAATACAGCTGCAGGGTATACAGCACCAGCGCCAGCAGCAGCATGGGCGCGCCGTAGCCGGTCAGGTTGGCGAACACCTCATTCACCACCAAACCCAGCACGTCGGCCACCGCCACCCGTCGGAACAAGCCCAGCGCAAACAGCCGCAGAGCGTTCACGGTGCGGGTTTCGTCAAAGCGGTGCTCTTTGTGCAGCTGGGGCAGCAGCTTGCCGCCGCGGCAGATGGGGCCGCTGGCCACTGTGGCAAAAAACAGCAGAAAAACCGCAGTGTTGGCCAGCTTCGGTTCGGCTTCGCAGTCGCCCCGGGCCACATCCACCAGATAGCCGATGGCGGCAAAGGTGAAAAAGCTGATGCCCAGCGGCAGGGGCAGCTTTTCCAGCACGGTGCCGGCCAGCAGGGTGGGCAGGGGCGAAAGGTTGTAGTATTTGAACACCGCCAGCACAGCCAGCAGTGCGATCACTGCGCTGCGCACAAGGCCGCCGCGCTGTTCTTTGGGCCGGACGGCCAGCGCATTGGCGGTGCAGTGTACAAACAGCACGGTAAAACACACCAGTGCAGCACTCAGCGCACAGCGGAACGCCGCGGCCGCGCCGGGGGCGGCGATGTAGCTGGTGTACAGATTATAGCCGTAGAAAAATACACTGGCGGCCAGCAGCACCGGGGTCTGGGCTTTGTGCGGGGCTTTCAGATAGCACACCGCGGCCAGCAGCACAAACAAAAAGAAGGAGAAATTCTGAAAACTCATGCGGTTCGATCACTTTCCTGCCAAATAAAGTCAAATGGACATAAAAACCCAGTATTGTGTCTATTATAACGCCGCACGCGGGCGGTGTAAAGCAAGAAACCGGGCGGCTTTTTTGCTTTTTCGTTGAAATCGGGGCCTTGTTATATTATAATACAATCAGCTAAAAGTGTATTAAGGGCGGCAGGCGGCGCACAGTGCCCGGCCGCTTGAATTCAGGAGGAACAACTGCTATGTCCCATAAAGTAATGGTTACCGGCGCCGATGGCTTTATCGGCAGCCATCTTACCGAAGAACTGGTCAAGGCCGGCGAAAAGGTCACCGCCTTCTGCCTGTACAACTCGTTTGGTCAGCTGGGCTGGATTGACACCCTGCCCAAAGAGATCCGCAGCGAGATCGAGATCTTTACCGGCGACGTGCGCGACCCCAACGGTGTGCGCACCGCCATGCGCGGGCAGGAGCATGTCTATCATCTGGCTGCCCTGATCGCCATCCCCTTCAGCTACCACAGCCCCGACAGCTATGTGGACACCAACATCAAGGGCACCCTGAATGTGCTGAACGCCGCCCGCGAGCTGGGCACCCAGCGCGTAATGGTCACCTCCACCAGCGAGGTGTACGGCACCGCCCTGTATGTGCCCATCGACGAAAAGCATCCGTATCAGGGCCAGAGCCCCTACTCGGCCACCAAGATCGGCGCCGATCGTCTGGCCGAAAGCTTCTACCGCAGCTTTGATCTGCCGGTGTCCATCGTCCGTCCCTTCAACACCTACGGCCCACGCCAGAGTCAGCGTGCGGTCATCCCCACCATCATCACCCAGCTGCTGGCTGGCCAGACCGAGATCAAGCTGGGCAAGCTCAGCCCCACCCGCGACTTCAACTATGTCAAGGACACCGCCCGCGGCTTTATGGCCATTGCCAACTGCGATGCGGCCATCGGGCAGGAGATCAACATCGCCACCGGCGTGGAGCATTCCATCGGTGATCTGGCCAACGAGCTGATCGCCCAGATCAACCCCGCCGCCCATATTGTCTGCGAGGAAGAGCGCCTGCGCCCCGAAAAGAGCGAGGTCAACCGCCTGCTGGGCGACGCCACCAAGATCATGACCATGACCGACTGGCGTCCGCAGTATACCTTTGAGCAGGGCCTGGCCGAGACCATTGAGTTCCTGCGCAACAACCTGGATCAGTACAAGCCCGGCCAGTACATCCTGTAACGGCGGGGTTCTGGCCGCATTGTCTTAAAAATCAGCCGTTTGCCCGCCCACGCTTTGCGTTGGCGGGCATAGCGCGTATTTTACGAGGTTTTTATGCTGCAAAAAAGCATCGAAAAACTGAAAAAAATGCCCGGTTTTATCTGGTGGCTGGCTGGTTTGGCCGCTGCTTGCGCGGCCGGCGTGGTGCTGGCGTATTACTGGCGGGTGTTCTATTATCTCGACGCCCGCGGCTTTTCGCCGCTTCTGGTTACAGGCGGTGTTTGTGCTTTTGCGGCCGCAATCTACCTGCTGGTAAGCGCGGTGTGCCGGTTCATAAAGGACTTTGACCGGCGGGCTGCGCTGTGTATTCTTTTGTGCGGGGGACTGTTTGTATTTTCCAATCCGCCGCTGCAAACTCCGGATGAGCAAAGCCACTACCTGCGCGCCTTTGCGGTCAGCATGGGCCGTTTCGACTTCGATGCTGCCCGCGGCTACCCCGAAAGTGTGGACAGACTGATCGCAGCGTTCCCCGGTGCGTGGGTCAATGCACATACCTCGGCGGGCGTGCGCGGCGATGCGGATGCGTCGGAAGAGGATGCCGCTGCGGCGCAAAATTCGGCACCCATCCAGCAGCAGGGGCAAAATACCTACCCGGTGCAGCCGGGCTACGAGGTGTACGATTCCTCTGGTTTTGCCCTGAAGC
>JAFULE010000226.1 GCA_017483235.1 Faecalibacterium sp.
GTGCGCAACAAATTCCGGGTACACGGCGACATTGTGGATATCTATTTGGCGTATATGAGCGACATGGCCATCCGGGTGGAGTTTTTCGGCGACGAGATCGACCGCATCACCGAATTTCAGCCCCTGACCGGCGCGCGGCAGAATGTGGTCAAGCATGTGGCCATCTTCCCTGCCAGCCACTATATCGTCAGCGCCGACAAAAAGGCGGCCGCCATCGAACGCATCTGGGCCGAGTGCGATGCACAGGTCAAGCAATTTACCGCCGAGGGCCAGCTGATCGAAGCACAGCGCATTGCACAGCGCACCAATTACGACATTGAGATGCTGCAGGAAGTGGGCGTGTGCAAAGGCATCGAAAACTATTCGGCGGTGCTTTCGGGCCGCGCCCCCGGCAGCCTGCCCACTACCCTGCTGGATTATTTCCCCAAGGATTTTCTGCTGTTTGTGGACGAAAGCCATGTGACCCTGCCGCAGGTGCGGGCCATGTACGGCGGCGACTACGCCCGCAAAAAAACATTGATCGAATACGGCTTCCGGCTGCCGTCCGCCTTCGACAACCGCCCGTTGCGGTTTGAAGAGGTGGAGGATAAGTTGAACCAGATTGTGTTCGTTTCGGCCACACCGGGCGAATACGAGCGCACCAACAGCACCCGGGTGGCCCAGCAGGTCATTCGCCCCACCGGCCTGCTGGACCCGCAGATCATCGTAAAACCGGTGGAAGGGCAGATCGAAGATCTGCTGGGCGAGATCAACACCCGCATTGCCCGCAAGGAACGGGTGCTGGTGACCACCCTGACCAAAAAGATGGCCGAGGACCTGACCGATTACCTGACCGACAAAAAAATCAAGGTCAAGTATATGCACCACGAGGTGGACACCTTTGAGCGGATGGAGCTGATCAAGGATCTGCGCACCGGCGCCATTGATGTGATTGTGGGCATCAACCTGCTGCGCGAGGGCCTTGATCTGCCCGAGGTAAGCCTTGTTGCCATTCTGGATGCCGACAAAGAGGGTTTTCTGCGCAGCGAAACCAGCCTGATCCAGACCATTGGCCGCGCCGCCCGTAACGCCGACGGCGTGGTGATCATGTATGCCGACGAGCTGACCCCCAGCATGGAACGGGCCATTACCGAAACCGAACGCCGCCGCGCCATTCAGAGCGCTTATAACGAAGCCAACGGCATTGTGCCCAAAACCATCATCAAGGAAGTGCGCGGCTCGATCGAGATCAGCGACAAGGCCGAAAACGCCAAAAAGAACACCCGCCGCATGGGCAAGCTGGAGCGCGAGGCCGCCATTGAACGGCTGACCCGCGAGATGAAACAGGCCGCCAAGATCCTTGACTTTGAAAACGCCGCTTTCCTGCGCGACCAGATCGAACGGCTGCGCCGGGGCGAAAACCCCACCGCCGATTCCGGCGCCGAAACCGAACGCAAGCAAAACCATTCGCAGACACAACGTAAGAAGGGAAAATACTTTGGCAAACGATAAAATCGTGATTCGCGGTGCCCGCGAACACAACCTGAAAAACATTGACCTGACCCTGCCCCGCGACAAGCTGATCGTCATGACCGGCCTGTCGGGCAGCGGTAAGTCCAGCCTGGCCTTCGACACCATTTATGCCGACGGCCAGCGCCGCTATGTGGAAAGCCTGTCCAGCTATGCACGGATGTTTCTGGGCCAGATGGACAAGCCCGATGTGGACGAGATCACCGGCCTGTCCCCCGCGATCTCCATCGACCAGAAAACCACCAGCCACAACCCCCGTTCCACCGTGGGCACCGTGACCGAGATCTATGACTATCTGCGCTTGCTGTTTGCCCACATCGGCGTGCCCCACTGCCCGGTGTGCGGCCGGGTGATCCAGCAGCAGACCGTGGACGAGATGGTGGACGCAGTGCAGAAGCTGGAACCCGGCACCAAATTTATGGTGCTGGCCCCGGTAGTGCGCGCCCGCAAGGGCACCCAGCAAAAAGAGCTGGAAGCCGCCCGCCGCGCCGGCTATGCCCGTGTGCGCATCGACGGCAACCTGTATGATCTGGATGAAGAGATCAGCCTGGAAAAGAACAAAAAGCATACCGTTGAGATCGTGGTGGACCGCCTTGCCATGAAAGAGGGCATCCGCGGCCGTCTGGCCGACAGCCTGGAAACCGCCATCAATCTGACCGGCGGCACCGTGGTGGTGGATGTGATCGGCGGCGAAGCCATGACCTTCAGCCAGAATTTCGCCTGCCCGGAGCACGGCATCTCGATGGAAGAGCTGGCCCCCCGGCTGTTCAGCTTTAACAATCCGCAGGGTGCCTGCGAAAAATGCACCGGTCTGGGTGTGTTCATGAAAGTGGACCCCGACCTGATCCTGCCCAACAAAAAGCTGTCCATCCGGCAAAGTGCCATCAAGGCCAGCGGCTGGTATTATGCCGAGGGCAGCATCAGCGAGATGTACTATATCGCGCTGGGCAAGCGGTACGGCTTTACGCTGGACACCCCCATCTGTGAGATGAGCACCGAGGCGGTCAACGCCCTTTTGTACGGCACCAATGGCGAAAAGCTGCGGATGCACCGCACCAACGAGTTTGGCAGCGGCGAATATCTGAACGATTTCGAGGGCATCATCCCCAATCTGGAACGCCGCTTCCGCGACACCAACAGCGAGTGGATGAAGGCCGAGATCGCCAACTTTATGTCGGCGGTGGAATGCCCCGACTGCCACGGTGCACGTCTGAAGCCGATCGTGCTGGGTGTGACGGTGGGCGAAAAGAACATCAGCCAGTTCTGCGACATGTCCATCCGGGAAGCACTGGAGTTCATCGAGCAGAAGGATGCCACCCTGAGCGAAAAAGAACATCAGATCGGCGATCAGGTATTCAAAGAGATCAAGGCCCGGCTGCAGTTTTTGCAGAGTGTGGGGCTGGACTACCTTACCCTGTCCCGCGGGGCAGGCTCGCTGTCGGGCGGCGAAAGCCAGCGCATCCGTCTGGCCACTCAGATCGGCAGCGCACTGACCGGTGTGCTGTACGTGCTGGACGAGCCCAGCATCGGCCTGCACCAGCGCGACAACAACAAGCTGATCGCCACCCTGAAGCGGCTGCGGGATCTGGGCAATACGGTTGTGGTGGTGGAACACGACGAGGACACCATGCGCAGCGCCGATTTCATTGTGGACATCGGCCCCGGCGCCGGCGTACACGGTGGTGAGGTAGTGGCTGCCGGCAGCGTAAAGGACATCTGCAAAGCCCCCCGCAGCGTGACCGGTGCATATCTGGCCCGCCGCAAGCGGATCGAGCTGCCCAAACAGCGGCGCGCCGGCAACGGCCACAGCCTGAAGGTAAGCGGTGCGCGGGAAAACAACCTGCGAAACATCGATGTAGAGTTTCCGCTGGGCAAGCTGATCTGCGTGACCGGCATTTCGGGCAGCGGCAAGTCCAGCCTTGTGAACGAAATTCTGTACAAGACCCTTGCGGGCGAACTGAACGGTGCCCGCACCCGCCCTGGCCGCAGCGACGGCGTGGAGGGGCTGGAATGGGTGGATAAGGTGATCGGCATTGACCAGCAGCCCATTGGCCGTACCCCACGCTCGAACCCTGCCACCTACACCAGCGTATTCAACGATATCCGCAGTGTATTTGCCGAAACGCAGGATGCCAAGCTGCGCGGCTATGGCCCCGGCCGGTTCAGCTTCAACGTCAAGGGCGGCCGGTGCGAAGCCTGCGAGGGCAACGGTATTCTGCAGATCGAGATGCACTTCCTGCCCGACGTGTATGTGCCCTGCGAGGTGTGCAAGGGTGCCCGTTACAACCGGGAAACGCTGGAGGTCAAGTACAAGGACAAGACCATCGCGGACGTACTGAACATGACGGTGGAGGATGCCTGCGTCTTTTTTGCCAACCTGCCCAAGATCAGCCGCAAGCTGCAGACCCTGCTGGACGTAGGCCTTGGCTATGTGACCCTGGGCCAGAGCGCTACTACCCTTTCGGGCGGCGAAGCCCAGCGCGTAAAGCTGGCCAACGAGCTGGCCCGCCGCGGCACCGGGCAGACGGTGTATATTCTGGACGAGCCCACCACCGGCCTGCACATTGCTGACGTGCACAAGCTGATCGACGTGCTGCAGAAGCTGGTGGACGCCGGCAACACGGTAATCGTGATCGAACACAACCTCGATCTGATCAAGTGCGCCGATCACATCATCGACCTTGGCCCCGAGGGCGGCAACGCCGGCGGCCTTGTGGTGGCCGAAGGCACCCCCGAACAGGTGGCGGCAAACCCTGCCAGCTACACCGGCCAGTATCTGAAGCCGCTGCTGGATGAGGGCTGAGCACCACTTTTTCAAAAAAACAGAAAAGTCCCGGTCGGTTTCCTGCAAAAGGAAACCGACCGGGGCTTCTTTTACTCTTTGAGATATTGCAGCCAAAGGATGCCGCCTCGTCGATGGATGTTGAATTTTGGCGCATCTGTTTCGTTTGCAATCGGCTGCCCGGAAGGCAGACCGGAAACGCCGTAGCCCATCGCACTGGGGTAAGCACACACGCTGCATACCACCCGGTTGCCGTCGACAAACAGCAGCTGTGTCATGCCTTCGCTCACCGTTTCCTTGATCGAAATGCTGGAAAAGCCAATAACGCGGGCAATCTCCTCTTTGGAGGTATAGGGGCTGAAGGTATAAACCGTATCCCACACAAAAGGGGTCACCTGATGCAGCGTTATCGTTTGCTGCTGGGTGGAAAGAATATTTTCTTTCAGTTTAAGGTTATTCCACAGTACCAATGGGTCGCCGAACACCAGCACAAACAACAGCATTGCCGCCATCAGGCTCAGTACAGTTTTCAGCAATATTTTACGCATAGGCACACTCTTTCCTTTTGGTCATCTGCGCCGCTGTGCGGGCGGCTCAAGAACAAGCACCAGCAGAAAATTCAAAATAAGAGCCACTGCCAGCATCAGCCGACCGGCCACTGCCTGTGCATGGCAGCAGTCCAGCAGCGCGGCCACATCCTCGCCGCGGGCCCAGTTGGCCGAAGCCTCCAGCTGCAGCTGCAGCGAAGCAGCGCACAGCACAAAGCTTGCGACCGAACAGCGCCGCCAATGCCTGCCCCGGTGTGCCCACACATAGCCCACCACCGGAAGCAGCCATGCGGCAAAGCCCAGAATCAGGCTGCCCAGCATACAAAACGAAGTAAATCCAAACATCGTCTTTTCCTTTCATTCAATATAGGCACAGCAAAGCAAAACTGCCTGCCGCAAACCAGATCCATTTTTGTACCGCGCGGCAGGGCCTGAGAATGGTGGCCACTGCCAGCACACAGCCCGCCGCCAAAACCACCACCGCCCAGCTGGACAGCAGTCGCAGCGGCGTAAAACCAAAGCGGGCAATATACAGCCACAGTTTGCTGCCCGCCGTTACCGCCAGAAGCAGACTTTCGGCCATCAGAATCAGGGCAAAGGCGCGAAGCAGTTTGTTGCTGCGCAAAGGCACACGGCTGCATTTTGCCGATACTGTCAGCAGACCGAAGTTGATGACCATCACCTGACACAGCTGGAAAAAGCCCTCGCGGGCATATTCCGACGCAGTGGCGCTGCCGGGCACCACACCGAAGAAAGCCCCGAACAGATGCCCCGCCTGAAACACAAAGAACACTGCGTACAGCGCACAGAACAGCCCAAACACCACCACAAGGGCACTTTTGGGGGCCGCGCGCAGTTGTTCTGCCCCACGGCGAACCGCAGCACTGTCCAGCACCGGCTTTTCACGCCGCGCACTGCCGGCCACAAGGCCGTACAGGTAAGCCCCCACCGGCAGGGATACCGCAAACCGCATCACTGCACTCCACACCCATTCAGGCAGCGGCTGCCTGCGCAGCTGCACCAGATTGGTAAGCCCCTGCCAGAAGCCGGCAAAACCGGCACGATCGGCCTGACTGAGCAGGCTGCCCGCCAGACACAGAAACGGCAGCGCCAGGCCGACAAAACAGAGGGAAAACAGCAGGTTTTTTACATTCAGCTTTTTCTCGCCCATTCGGCCGCGAACGTTCCGAATGCCATCCACCGCTGCATAAACCATCGTTTTGATCCGCAGCGCAAACCCACCAAAGGGAGCAACCACAAACGCATGGAACACATCCCATACAAAGAAGGGGCCGGTAGCGTCTTCGGTCAGAGTGCCGGTGGCACAAAGCACCCAATAGGCGGCAATACCATGCAAAACCAGCCCCGCATAACCACCGGTGGCATTGCAGCGACCCAACGCAATAGCCACGGAAATCACCAGGCCGCACCCCAGCCAAAAGGAAGCCTCCCGGTTTTCGCCAAACACTGCAACAAGCATTTTTGCTTTACAGTTATCGTATTTTCTTATTTTCCCAATGCATACCGCCGCCCAGCCGAAAAAGACCACCGTAAACAGCAAAACCTGCCAATTTTGCGGTCCGCGCTGGTAACCTTGGACAGGGTGGACATCCAACGCGAAACCAAAAAGAAACGCTGCAACGTACAGATAGGCTACAAGATAACTGGTCACTGCCGTCCAGAGAGGCAATTGGGTACGATCATCTGCATCTCGTTGCAAAGTGTTTTTACTTGCCACATTTTCCGCTGAAACAATGCGTGGAGTACGATATTCAGGCTTCTGTTGTTCCATACTGTCACCTCCTGTAGGCCCTGTTGATCAAATTCAGTCTTTTTGATACTCCAGAATATCGCCGGGTTGGCAGTCCAGCACACGGCAGATCTCCTCCAGAGTGGAAAAACGGATGGCTTTCGCCTTTTGATTTTTCAGAATGGACAGGTTCGCCGGGGTAATACCGATTTTTTCGGCCAGTTCGCCCGCACCGATTTTGCGGCGGGCCATCATCACATCCAGATTCACTACGATGGGCATACCACTCACCTCACACGGTATAATCCAGTTCGTCCTTCATCAGGATCGCCTGCTCAAATACATTCTTTACAATGCGCACGATCAAGCCCACAAAGGCCGCCGCAACCGTTACGATCAGCAGGCTGTACCACACCGGCGCACCCACAAGGCAGATGAGGGCGGCTGCAAAGCAGCACCAGCTGATGCGCCGCAGCAGCCGGACGTTAGCCGGCAGAAACACCCGCGCCGCCTGAATGTTGCGCAGCAGGCGGTTCATATCGTACAGCAGCAGATAGGCCGGCACGCTGCACAGGTACAGGCAGGCAAGCAGCACATAACCGCCGGCAAGGCCATGATTGCGGTGCACCAGCATTTCACAGATAAACTGCACCAACCACCAGCCGCCGATATCGCAAGCCAGCAGCGCAATAAAAAACAGCAAAACCAGCACGCGGCTTAATTTAATGCTGCGGCTTTCGTTCCAGACGCGGTCATGTTCGAGATTTCTCATGGTGAAAGCACCCCTTTCTGTTACAAACAGCATAGCATGCCACAATATCGCTTGTCAAGTATTTTTTATTGTTTTTCGATAAAAGTTTATTGTATTGCATTCAATACCGCAACCCCGAGCAAAAAAGCACCCCGATGCAGGCGCATCGGGGTGCTTCGCTTTTTTATTTTGCTTTCGATCAGTCTTCCTTCAGCTCACCGCGGGAGGCAGCCTTCAGGTAGGCAAACAGGAAACCGTCCAGATCACCGTCCATCACGGCGTCCACGTTGCCGGTTTCGTAGTTGGTGCGGTAGTCCTTGACCAGGGTATAGGGCATGAACACATAGCTGCGGATCTGATGACCCCAGGCGATCTCGTTCTGCACGCCCTTGATGTCCTCGATCTTGTCCATGTGCTGCTGGCGGGCGATCTGATACAGCTTGGCTTCCAGCATACGCATGGCGTAGTCGCGGTTCTGGAACTGAGAGCGCTCAGTCTGGCAGTTGACCACAATGCCGGTGGGCTTGTGGATCAGACGGACGGCCGAAGAGGTCTTGTTAACGTGCTGGCCACCGGCACCGGATGCGCGGTAAACCTGCATTTCGATGTCTTCCTGCCGGATGTTGACATGGATGGAATCATCCAGCTCGGGCATAACTTCCACCGATGCAAAGCTGGTCTGGCGGCGGGCCTGCGAGTCGAAGGGGCTGACACGCACCAGACGGTGCACGCCGTTTTCGCTCTTGAGCATACCGTAGGCATTGGGGCCCTTGACCATGATGGAAGCGCTCTTCATGCCGGCTTCATCGCCATCCTGATAGTCCATCACTTCCACAGCCATGCCGTGGCTGCTGGCCCATTTGTTGTACATACGGTACAGCATCTCGGCCCAGTCCTGAGCTTCGGTGCCGCCGGTGCCGGCATGGAAGGTGAGAATGGCGTTGGAGTGATCATATTCGCCGTTCAGCATGGTCATCAGCTGCAGCTCGTCGATGGCCTTGGCCACCTTGTCCACCGCTTCTTCGCCCTCGGGGATCAGATCGGGGTCGTACTCTTCCTCCAGCATGATCAGCATGGTTTCGGCGTCGTCGTACAGGCCGGTCAGGGTTTCGAAACGGCCCAGCTTGTTTTTCAGCTCGCCAATCTCGTCAAACACCTTTTTGCTGGCCTCGGTATCGTCGTAAAAACCGGGCATGGTCATTTTATGCTCCAGCTCCTGCATGCGCTTCTGGCTGGCGGTAATCGAAAGAGCCTCTTCCAGATCATCCACGGCGGTTTTGTAACCGCCCAGCATAGTTTTCAGTTCGTCGATCGTAATCATAGGGTACCTCTATTACAAATGATACAAAAAATACACAGATACTTTATTAGTATATCGAATTTTTCTGCTAATGTAAAGTGGAACTTACAGCATTCTTTCCACCTTTTTACACGGAAGGTTTGCATTTCGTTTATTATAACGTTATAATAAAAAAAGTATCACAAGCCCTGTCCATGGAGGAATTTTATGTACGATTTTACTGGCCAGCAATGCCCGGTATGCCACCAGTTGTTTCAAGAGGATGCCGACCTTGTCGTCTGCCCTGACTGCGGTGCACCTTATCATCGGGAATGCTATGCCCAAACCGGCCATTGTCTGCTGCAGGCAAAGCACGCCCCCGATTTCGAGTGGACGCCCCCGCACGCCGCCAAGCCCGAACGTGCCTGCCCCAATTGCGGTGCCATGAATGAGGTTACCGCCGGCGAATGCGGCAGCTGCGCTTATCCCCTTTCGGGCGCAGACTATGCACAGCCCCCCCAGCAGCCCACACCGCCCCGTGCAGCGGCAAACCACCGGAATCGCTCCGGCAGCCCGGCTTTGACTACGATGAATTTTATAGGCAGGCACACGCCCGCAATCAGGATGTGCCCAAGATCACCCCGGACGAAACGCTGGAAGGGATCCCCGCTGCAGACTGGGCGTACTACATTGGTCCGTCCAACCACATTTATCTGCTGGTGTTCAAGCAGATGGAGCTGCTGCGCCAGAAAAAGGCCATCAGCTTCAGCGCTTTTTTGTTCGGCCACTACTACTTTTTGTACCGCAAGGCATGGCGGCCGGGCCTTGCCTGTATGCTGATCTCGCTGGTGCTGAGTGTGCCGATGTATCTGTGGCAAATGCAGATCACCGAAAGCCCCCTTGTAGCCGGCATTGCCCCCGGTGTGATCGATACGCTGGTTTATATTTCACTGGCGCTGAATCTGGTGTACAAAATTTTCTGCGGAATGTACGGCTACTACCTGTATAAAAAAGATTCGGCCCAGCGCATTGAAAAGATCCGCCGGCAGTTCCCCGACATGAAGCAGCGCGCCTTTGTGCTGAGCGCACAGGGCGGCACCAGCATGATGGCGGTATTTCTGGCCATTGTGTTTGCCAGCGTTGTTTCGGAGTTTGTGATCACCCTGCTGGGCCCCAACACCGCTGCATTGGCGGCACTGCTTCCGTTTTAATCACCCTGCTTTATCATAATACAATCTTAGGAGGATCACGATGAAAAAAGTAACCAAGGCGGTTATTCCCGCCGCCGGTCTCGGCACCCGTGTTCTGCCCGCCACCAAGGCGATGCCCAAGGGGATGCTGCCCATTGTGGACAAGCCCGCCATCCAGTATCTGGTGGAAGAAGCGGTTCGTTCGGGCTGCACCGATATTCTGATCATTCTGGGCCGCAATCAGAGCCTGATCGAGGATCATTTTGACCGCAGCCCCGAGCTGGAAGAAAAGCTGGCCGCCCCCGGCAAGGAGAAGCTGCTGGAAGAGTGCCTGGGCATTGCGGGCCTGGCCAACATTTACTTTGTACGCCAGAAGCAGACGTTGGGCCTTGGCCATGCGGTTGGCACTGCCAAAGCGTTTACCGGCGAGGATCCGTTCCTGGTGATTTACGGCGATGACGTGATCGTGGGCGAAGACCCGGTGTGCGCCCAGCTGATCCGCGCTTATGAAGAGTTTGGCCGCCCGGCTGCCGGCGTAAGCGCTGTGCCCTGGGAAGATGTGAGCCGTTACTGCAGCCTGAAGACCACCCCGCTGCACGACAACTACTTCTTTGTGGACGACATGATCGAAAAGCCCAAAAAAGGGCAGGAGTTCAGCAACTATTCCATTCTGGGCCGTGTGCTGCTGACCAAAGAGATCTATGACATTCTGGCCCGTATTCCCCGCGGCGCCGGCGGCGAATATCAGCTGACCGATGCCATGGCCGAATATGCCCGCAACTGCGGCGGCATGACCGCCGTGGAGTTTACCGGCAAGCATTACGATATGGGCAACAAACTGTGTGTGGTGCAGGCGCAGGTCGAGATGGCCCTGCAGCATCCCGAGATCGGGGAAAGCTTCCGCGCTTATCTGAAAGAGTTCTGCAAGAACCTGTAAAGTACAATTTTCTTTTAATGCCGTTTTTGCGGGCGGCTTGGGCAGTACGCAGAATTTTTACTGTATTTTTTAGGCAAATTCCCGTATTTCATGCTTGACATTGGCCCGCAGAATTGGTATAATAAATCGCTGTCTGTCAAAGGCAGGCACGGCTATGCCGTGATCCTTGGCCCGGCAACGGGCCCACAAGTCCAAAAGGAGGTGCTACAGAAATGGCTAAGTACGAAACCATGCTGGTTACCAGCGCTACTCTCGATGAGGAGGCTACCGCCGCCCTGGTTGGCAAGTTCAAGACCCTGATCGAGAAGAATGGTACGATCGATTCTGTTGACGAGTGGGGCAAGAAGCGTCTTGCTTACCCCATCAACGACGAGGCTGACGGTATTTACACTGTGATCAACTTCACCAGCAATACCGACTTCCCCGCCGAGCTGGATCGTGTGTACAAGATCACCGACGGCGTTCTGCGTTCGCTGATCATTGCTCACGAAGAGTAATTATCACAAATTCTCGTTGGAGGAGACTGTAACATGCTGAATGTTGTTGCTATTATGGGTCGCCTGGTTGCGGACCCCCAGCTGCGTCAGACCGCGCAGGGCATTAGCGTTGCAAGCTTTTGCATCGCCTGTGACCGTAACTTTGCCCGTCAGGGCGAGCAGCGCCAGGCTGACTTTATTGACGTTGTTGCATGGAGACAGCAGGCGGATTTCGTTTGCAAGTATTTCCAGAAGGGCAGCCTGATCGCGATTGAGGGCACCCTGCAGACCCGTCAGTATCAGGACAAAAACGGTAACAACCGCAAGGCAGTTGAAGTTGTGGCAAACAACATCAACTTTGCAGGCCCCAAGTCCAGCAATGGCGGCAGTCAGATGGCTGCCCCCGCCCAGAACAGTGGAATGATGCGCTCGCCCGTGTCGGAACCTGTTCCCAGCTACTCGGCTGGCTCGAACGATGACTTTGCCGTGATTGACGACGGTGAAGATCTGCCGTTCTAATCAACAAAATTGATTTGACATTCTAACAGGAGGTAACAAGCAATGGCTTTTGAAAGAACCGAAGGCTCTCGTCCTTCTCGCCCCATGCATCGTGGCCGCAAGAAGGTTTGCAGCTTCTGTGTCGATCGCATCGACACCATTGATTACAAGGACATTCCCCGTCTGCGCAAGTATGTTTCCGAGCGTGCGAAGATCATTCCCCGCCGTGTAACCGGCACCTGCGCTTTCCATCAGCGTGCCCTGACCGTCGCCATCAAGCGCGCCCGTCACGTTGCCCTGATGCCCTACGTGAGCGACTGATCCTGTGTAATCAAAAAACGGGAAAACTTTAATTGGGTTAAACGGAAAACATCCCCTGCCAGTCGGCAGGGGATGTTTTTTTGTTTGCGGTTACTCTACCGTAACACTTTTTGCCAGATTGCGGGGTTTATCCACATCGCATCCGCGCAGCACTGCCATATAATAGGCAAACAGCTGCAATGGCACGATCAGCTGCAGCGGCATCAGGGCATCCTCATATTCGTCCAGCCGGACAATATGATCGGCCACCCCTTCGGGCACCACTGCATCCTTTGTGGTGAACAGGATCACCTTTGCCCCGCGGGACTTGGTTTCTTTGATGTTGGAAATGGTTTTTTCAAATACCGACTTCTGGGTTGCCAGGCCGATCACCGGCACACCATCGGTGATCAGACTGATGGTGCCGTGCTTCAGCTCACCGGCCGCATAGGCATCGGAATGAATATAGCTGATCTCTTTCAGCTTCAGACTGCCTTCCAGCGAAAGGGAGTAATCAAATCCGCGGCCAATAAAAAAGCAGCTTTGGGTGTTCATGAATTGGCTGGCCAGATACTGGATGGCTTCGCAGCCCTGCAGCCGCGGCTTCAGAATTTGGGGCGCGCGCAGCAGCTCGGCAGTCAGGCGGCGCACCTCCTCTTCGGGCAGCTGCCCTTTGGCGTAGGCCAGCCGCAGGGCAAACAGATACAGCACACACAGCTGCACCATATACGCCTTGGTGGAGGCCACCGCAATCTCGGGCCCAGCGTAGGTATACATCACGTAATCGGCCGCACGGGCAATGGAACTGCCCACCACGTTGACAATGGCCAGCACCCGCACGCCGCGGCTTTTCGCCAGCTTGAGGGCTGCCAGCGTATCACTGGTTTCGCCCGACTGGCTGATGATCACCACCAGATCGTCGGGTTTCAGAATGGGATCGCAATAGCGGAACTCACTGGCGATTTCGACCTGCGCGGGCACCCGGGCCATCGCCTCGATGGCCGCCTTGCCCACCATTCCGGCGTGCATGGCGGTACCGCAGCCCACCAGATGCACCGTACCGATGGATTTCAGCAGCTCATCGCTTAGCTGCGGAATGCGCAGATCTGGCAGACCGTTTTCCACCCGCGGGCTGACCGTGGCGGTGATGGCCGCGGGCTGCTCGTTGATCTCTTTGAGCATAAAGTGAGGATAACCGCCCTTTTCGGCGGCTTCCACATCCCAGTCGGCGGTCAGCTGTTCTTTTTGCACCGGCTGGCCGAACTCGCTATAAAATTGCACCCCATTGCGGTTGCATACCGCAATATCCCCTTCGTCCAGAATACTGTACCGGCGGGTGTATTTGAGAATGGCCGGTATATCCGAGGCAACAAAGCACTCCCCTTCCCCATAGCCCACAATCAGCGGGCTTTCACGGCGCACCGCAAAAATGGTGTCGGGCCAGTTCCGGAACAGCACAGCAATGGCATAGCTGCCACGCACCTTGCTTAACGCTTCCATAATCGCCTTGAGGGGATCGCCGGAATAGCAGCTGTCGATCAATTTGACCAAAACCTCGGTATCGGTTTCGCTTTCAAAAACATAGCCCTTCGATTGCAGCAGCGCTTTGAGATGAGCATAGTTTTCGATGATGCCGTTGTGTACCAAGCTGACACTTGGGGTGGACTGGGGATGGCTGTTTACATCGCTGGGTTCGCCGTGGGTGGCCCAGCGGGTATGACCGATGCCGCACCGCGAAGGCGGCAGCGGCCGCGCAGCCAGCTTTTGACGCAAAACCTCCAGCCGGCCTTTCGCCTTGACTACGCGAATTGTATTTTTTTCTGCAAGTGCAATACCGGCCGAATCGTAGCCGCGGTATTCCAGTTTGGACAAACCTTCCAACAAAACATCCTGGCAGTTACGGGTTCCAACATAACCTACAATGCCACACATCGTCATTACCTCCATGTGGGCAGAAAGACCCCTTGGCGCAAAAACCATGGTTGTTTTGAGGATTCGGGGTCTTCCACCCCGATTTTTTATAGTATCGGTGCCGGCCGCCTGTTCTATGCGGCACGGCGAAATATTCAGGTTGCTTTTGGGGCGCTCTGTTACGGTATTGCTGCCGCTTTTTACGCACCCGCTTACGGCTGGCAGACCCACCAACCGGAAGGACATCCGCCGAATTGTTCGATGATCCCTCTCCTCGTCACCCTCACGGCTGTCACCCGCGTGGCCCGGCGCTGTATCTTAACGATAAAAACACATCTCCCCTTTTGGTAAAAACTGCCCTTAGCGGCGGCCCAGCATCCGGTGCAGGCGCGGCTGCCACACATAGCGGTACAGCCGCAGCAGGTTTACCAGCGCACGGTCCAGCAGCAGAAAGGCGATATTTCCAATCAGCAGTGTACCCGCCGCCAGGGCAAGGCCCAGGCCTGCCAACCCGGCAGCCAACTGACCGGGAAAAAACAGGCTGTACAGCAGCAGATACATTACTAAAATGGTCAAATTAAAATACAAAAGTTTGGCCGCGCCCTGCAGCAGTCTGGGGCGCAGCTTTTCGAAATAAGGCTTAATGAGGGGGTAATACCCCAAGAACAGATAGACAAAGGCAATTTCACGGTCGGCCACAAACAGCAGTGACAGCAATGCCACCGCAGCGTACTGGGTCCACGCCATTCTGCGGCCGCATTCCACGCACACCACCATCACCATGGCCGATGCAATGGCCGGGGCAATGTACATGGCAACCGGGATGACCACCCCCAACTGCATGACCGCAAGGGCCAGCGCCCCCAGCACACCGCACAGCGCGATCTGCCAGCTTTTGGTATTAGAGGATCTCATCCAGCTCCCACGATCCTTTCCGCTCGGTTCTGGCTTCACCGGCGTGTTCCACCGTGTGCTCCAGCCCAAGGAAGATGATGTTATCCAGCAGTGACCGGTTCAGCTTGACGCCCAGCAGATTGTACGCCCGGGCCAGCTCCACCGCTGCACGGTGGCAGCGGCTTTTTGCGCTTTCCAGCGCCGCTTCGCGGGTAAGGCCGTTGAGCACAAATACATTGTAGGCGCCGCTTGCCTTGTCAGACTCGTACCGCTCGGCACTGCGCAGCAGATAATAGATCTTGCCCAGATAAAACCCCATGCGGCGCAGCGGCTTTACTGCGCTTTCGTCGGGGGCGCAGGCCGCATACAGCGCGCCGTAGAAGTTGCCCATCGGCTCGCAGGCGGCGTCGAAATCGGTGCAGGCCGATTGTTCCAGCACGGCGGCATGATCCCGCGCCTGCTGCAGCAAACGATCGATCTGGCGCCCCTCGGTGAGGGCGCGGCGATGGGCCATGCGCAGTACTGCTTTTTCGTAATAAAACCGCAGCCGTGCAAAAAGCCCCAGACGGGCGGTGTCCTGCCGGGCAGCCTCCTGCCATGCCAGCAGGATCTCGGTCTGTGCTGCATAACGTATGCCCTTGGTATGGCTCATCATCCGCTGACGTTTGAGCAGGTGTTTGCCGCACACATTGCGCACCACGGTGCCTTCGCGCCCGGCCAGACAATCGGCCACCAGCGCCAACACGACCATGTCGTGATTCAGCAGCCTGTGGGTGGCCGTGCCGTAATCGGCGCGCAGCTGGCTGCACACCCCGCAGCAATAGCTGCGATAGGTGCGATAGTCCTGAATTTTCAGTTCGGGAATATACGGGCTGAGGTATCCCTTCATCGGTGCGGCCTACCTTCCGGGTGAAAAATTACGGTTTTATTATAGTATAACCCCTGCAAAATCGCAACCTGTCAAAGACCGGAAAACACAGAGTTTAAGGGGTAAATATCCCGCACGGTGCAGAAGGTGTAGCCGTTTTCTTTAAACCATGCAATGATGTCCGGCAGGGCCTCTACGGTGTTGCCGGTGGCAGCGGTGTCGTGCATCAGCACCACACAGGTGCTCAGGTTGGCGGCGTCCTGCACCACATTTTTATAGATGCGGGCCGCGCTGGGCTTACCGCCGGCGGCATCCTCGGCGCAGACGTTCCAGTCGATCCAGTGATATCCCTTTTCTTCGGCCTGCTGCTTGAGGGTTTTCATAATGCCGCTGCCGCCATAGCGGCGGCTGATGGTGTTGGTGCTGCCGCCCGGAAAACGCAGATAGTTTATGCCATCGGTATCCACATAGGCGCTGAGCTGCTGTTTAAGGGTTTCGATGTCCTGCCAATAGGCATCGGGGCTTTGGTAGATTTTGCTGTAATCGTGGGTGGCCGAATGCAGCGCGATCTGATGCCCCTGCTCGATCTGCCGGGCAAGCAGAGGCAGATACTTCTGGTTGTTTTCGGCTGCAATGACAAAAAAGGTGGCCGGTACCCGCTGCTCGGCCAGAATCTGCAGCACCTTTTCGGTGTTATGGCTGGGGCCGTCATCGAAGGTAAGGCAGACCCGGCGCACATCGTCGGCCGAGGCCTGCTGCGCCTGCGCAAAAACCGCATCCGGCACGGTGGTCAGGTCGTCATCGGCACAGCCACAAATCGGCACTGCGTCGGCCGATGAACAATAGCCCACCCAAAAGGCAAAGCCGGCCGCCAGAACAGTGGCAGCCGCCGATTTGAGAATATGCCCCAGCGCGGGGTTGGAAATGATCGTTCTGTGCATAAAAAAGCCCCCTGTACAGTCCCTTTTCACAGGATATGATGCGGCGGGGCAGCTTATGAAAAAAGCTTGACTTACACAGGTGGTTATGCTAAAATATGTTGGTGCTATGGAGTACGCCAACGATATGCGAGGGTGGCGGAATCGGCAGACGCGCACGTTTGAGGTGCGTGTGGGTAACCATGGGGGTTCAAATCCCCTCCCTCGCACCACAGGAAGAAGCCGCAGAAATCAGCCATTTTGGCTTGTTTCTGCGGCTTTTTTCATCTTCAATACCAGTCAAAAACAATCTACACCAAGCAAAAAAAGCTCGTAAAATCTTCGTACAAAAAAGGCGGCCGTTTCGATAAGCAAATATCGCAAACGGTCGCCCTTTTTATTTCTGTCCCAATTCGACTTCGTGTTGCCGGTGAAAAGTCTGTGTATAAACCCGCATTCGTTTGAATAAATCTACATCCTGAAGCGCTCATCTCGTGGGGGTACTTTGGGGCGCATTGAAAAAAGCAGAAAAATATTGTACGATATAAATAAATTTGAATCACTGTTTTTAGGAGGATGGAGATATGCCTTTTGACTTTAAGAAAGAATACAAGGAATTTTATATGCCGAAGAACAGACCGGAACTTATAACCGTGCCCAAAATGAACTATATTGCTGTAAGAGGCAAAGGCGATCCTAACATCGAAGGTGGAGCATATCAGCAGGCAATCAGCGTTTTGTATGCTGTTGCATACACCTTGAAAATGAGTTATAAAACAGAATACAAAATCGAGAGGTTCTTTGAGTATGTTGTACCACCTCTTGAAGGATTTTGGTGGCAAGCTGATGTTGATGGTGTGAACTATTCCGACAAGTCAACGTTTAACTGGATATCAGTAATCCGCTTGCCAGATTTCGTTTCTAAGGCAGACTTTGAATGGGCAGTAGCAACAGCAACCAAGAAGAAAAAGCTGGATTGTTCCTCAGCAGAATTTATGACCATCGAAGAGGGCTTGTGCGTTCAAATAATGCACTCTGGGCCCTTTGATGACGAGCCCGCAACAGTTGCCTTGATGGATGCCTACTTGGAACAGAACGGATATGTAAACGACTTCAACAAAAACAGGTTGCATCATGAGATTTATATGTCCGATGCAAGAAAGGTCGCTCCCGATAAATGGAAAACCGTCATTCGGCATCCGATTAAAAAGGCATAACCAATTGTAGTTTATCAACCAGATTTAA
Organism: Faecalibacterium sp.; assembly: GCA_017483235.1. GTDB lineage: Bacteria > Bacillota > Clostridia > Oscillospirales > Ruminococcaceae > Faecalibacterium. The sequence goes on from JAFULE010000226.1 coordinate 17,856, forward strand.
GAGCGCACTTCTATACATCCATAGTGTATCGTGCGTTGTACGATTTTGCACCGCACCAAAGCTTCCCTTTACACAAGGGAGCCTTTCCGAAACCGGTGCATATTGAAAAAAATCCGACCTATGATCGTGACCATAGGTCGGATTTAACTATTTTACGAACCCTGCCCGAACGGCAGGTGTTTTTTTGCGTTAAAAATTATTGTGCAAGATATTCTTCAAGGCAAAGACCGGATTCTTTGATAAGAACGGCCTGTTCTTTTCCGACATAACGGAAATGCCATGGTTCGTGTTCAAAACCGGTTATATCGGTCTTGTCTGCAGGATAGCGGAGAATGAATCCGTATTCGTGTGCGTGTTCAAGA
>JAFULE010000227.1 GCA_017483235.1 Faecalibacterium sp.
CAGATACGGCTTTTTCCAGTATGCCCATGCCAACGGTCAGGTTGTTGCCGGTGAACAAATCACTGCCGGCCATGATCACAAGGCTGAGTGCGGCCGAAAACATCAGGCAGGCCAGAAACCGGGCCAGCGGGCTGCCGGCAGCAGTCAGCATGCCGCCGGTGGACAGAAAAATCACACTGCCAAAGGCGACGAACATACCCGCCAGAACCGACGATACCACAAAGGCGGCGGGACGGGTCTTCAGCAGTTTGACCTTGCCGGCAGCGGTGTTTGCCATGGCGGTACAGGTTTCGGAATACATTGCAATTACCTCCCGTTTTATACGGTATTTCGCCCTTTTTCAAAACCTGAGCGGCAGATAATGAAAAAGGGCAGCCCGCACACTTGTGCACGGGCTGCCCAGACGGTCGGCATAAAGGGTGTTGCACCACCTGCACCGTGGTTTTCCACGATTATCCGTCAGCAGGCAGTACCCTGTGCCCAAATAGTAGCACATCCCGCAAAGCTCTGTCAACGGCCAAAACGCCGAAGAAACACCGGACCCACAGGGCAAAAAGGGGCGAACTTTCCAAAAACAGCACAAACATCCGCCATGCCGTGAGTGCACCAACCTGTGGGCGGCTGCATAGGGTATACCACACCGCAAACCTTGCCCCTGCCGCCTGCATTGTGCTATACTATATCCTGATATGATAGCGCCCAAAGCCAACGAGGTTTTTGTATGAAACACGATCCCAACCTGCATTATCTTGACAATGCTGCCACCACCATAGTGGCACCCGAAGTGGCCGATGCCATCCATACCGCCATGCTGACCCACTGGGCCAACCCCTCCAGCCTGTACGCCCCCGGCGTGACCAGCGAGCAGGAGCTTCGCAAAGCCCGTGCCGCAGTGGCCAAAACCTTGGGCTGCAAAACCGGCGAAGTGTATTTTACCGCCGGCGGCAGCGAAGGCAACAACATGGCGGTTCTGGGCGCAGCCCGCAGCAAAACGTTTGGCAAAAGGATTGTGATTTCGGGCTTCGAGCATCCCAGCGTTTACAAGCCGGCCCAGGATCTGCGGGCCCAGGGCTATGATGTGATTTTTATGCCGCCCCATGCCGACGGTAGCCTGCGCATCGAGGACCTGCTCAGTCAGGTAAACAAAAACACCATTCTGGTGGCCTGCATGCAGGTGAACAACGAAACCGGTGCCCGCAATGACGTGGAAAAGCTGGCCGCCGAGGTGAAAAAGATCAACAACCGCTGTGCGGTACACGTGGATGCGGTGCAGGCATGGATGCGTGTGCCCATCAAGCTGGCCAACATCGACACCTTGTCGGTCAGCGGCCACAAGATCCACGCCCCCAAGGGCATCGGCGCGCTGTATGTCAACGAAAAATACTACCAGACCTTTTCGCCCCCCTATACCGGCGGCGAGCAGGAGCGGGAAAAGCGCCCCGGCACCGAAAACCTGCCCTATGCGGTGGGTCTGGCGGCGGCAGCCAAACGGCTGGCCGGCAATCTGCCCGCCCGTACTGCCCATGCCCGCATGCTGAACCAGCGGCTGCGCGATGGGCTGGCGGTTTTCCCCGAAGTGATCATCAACAGCCCGGCCAACGCCGTACCCGAGGTGATGAATTTTTCTGAAATGGTCATCAACAGCCAGACCATGCTCAATTTCCTGTCCACCCGCGGGGTGTACATCTCCACCGGCTCGGCCTGTGACAAGGGGGCCCGCAGCCATACCCTTGCCGCCATGGGGCTGGACGACCGCCGCATCAACACCGCCATCCGGGTCAGCTTCTGTGCCGACAACACCGAAGAGGATGTGGACGCCTTCCTGAATGCCTTTGAAGACGGCATGAAGACCCTGCAGCGGCTGAAATAACGAAAACTGTTTGCGGCGCAAAGTCATTTGCGCCGCGATGAAAAGTTCTTTGCCCACTTTCTTTCAGGAAAGTGGGAGAAACGGAGCCTTATGAAAGAAGTATTGATGGGCTATCAGGGCGAAATGAGCCTGAAAGGCCTGAACAAAAACCAGTTTGAACAGACCATGCTCAAGATCCTGCGCTACCGGCTGAAGGATCTGGGCGAGTTCAAGGTGTACTGCGCCCAGTCCACCTTTTATATGGAGCCCCAGTCCGAGCAGATCGACATGGACACCGCCTTCGAGCGCATCCGTACCGTGTTCGGTCTGGCGGCGGTCAGCCGCAGTGTGGTGTGCGAAAAGGATTTTGATGCCATCTGTCAGACTACCGAGGAATATCTGGGCGAAAGCCTGCGCGGCATCAAAACCTTTAAGGTGGAAGCCCGCCGTGCCGACAAGCATTTCCCCATGACCAGCCCCGAGCTGATGCGGGAGCTGGGGGCGTTTCTGCTTTCCAAGCATCACTACCTGCGGGTGGATGTGAAGAACCCTCAGTTCAAGGTGATTGTTGAGGTGCGCGATTATGGCGCCTACATCCATGGTCCCAAAACGCCGGGCGCCGGCGGTTTGCCGGTGGGCACCAGCGGCCGGGCGCTGAATATGCTGTCCGGCGGCATCGACAGCCCGGTGGCCGCCTACCGCATGGCCAAGCGCGGCCTTACCCTGCATCACATCCACTTTGCCTCGCCCCCTTATACCTCCGAACGCGCCAAGCTGAAGGTACAGGCGCTGGCCCAGTTGATCAGCCCCTACACCGGCAACTGCAACCTGTATGTGGTGCCCTACACCACCCCGCAGGAATATATCCGCGACAATGCCCCGCCGGTGCTGTTCACCGTGCTGATGCGCCGCAGCATGATGCGCATTGCCAACATCATTGCAAACCGCATCGGGTGCGACGCCCTTGTTACTGGCGAAAGTCTGGCACAGGTGGCCAGCCAGACGGTCAAAGCTCTGCAGTGTACCGACTCGGCGCAGGATCTGCCGGTGCTGCGCCCCCTGATCGGCATGGACAAAAACGAGATCATCATCACCGCCCGTGCCATCAACACCTTCGAAACCAGCATTCTGCCCTACGAGGACTGCTGCACCATCTTCACCCCGCCTCATCCGAAGATCCGCCCCGAGCTGGCCGAAATTCTGGAAGCCGAAGCAGCCATGCCCGGGCTGGCCGCGCTGGAGGCCGAAGCCGCCGAAACCGCAGAACGCATCCGCATCCGTATGGAAGACGAGGTGGATTTTGAATGATCGCTGAACTGATCAGCGTGGGCACCGAGCTTTTGCTGGGCAATATCCTCAACACCAACGCCCAGTACCTCAGCCGCGAGCTGGCCGAGCTGGGCATCACGGTACAGCGGCAAAGCACCATAGGCGATAACCCCGCCCGGCTGGCCGAGTGGGTGCAAAGCGCCAAAAGCCGCTGCGATATTCTGATCTTCACCGGCGGCCTTGGCCCCACCGCCGACGACCTGACCAAGGAAACGGTGGCCGCCTGTTACGGCGATACCCTGCAGTTTGATCCGGAAGAATGGGCTAAGATCACCGGTTTTTTTGCCCGCACCGGCCGCGCTGCCACCCCCAACAACCGCAAGCAGGCTATGGTGCCGGTCAACGGCCGCAAAATTCCCAACAGCTGCGGCACTGCCCCCGGTGTGTGGTTCGAGCAGAACGGCAAAATTGCGGTGTTGATGCCCGGCGTGCCCCACGAGATGAAAACCATGTGGAGCAAAACGGTGCGCCCTTGGCTGATGCAGCACTCAAACTGCACGCTGGTGTCCACCACATTGCACATTCTGGGCGGCGAAAGCGCCATCGAAAATGCGGTGGGTCCGCTGCTGGAAGCCGAAAACCCCACCGCCGCCATCTACTGCAAAACCGGCGAGTGCGAAATTCGCATCACCGCCCGGGCAGCCACGGTGGAAGAGGGCGAAGAGATGTGCCGAACCTCGGCCGCAAAATTCTACGAAATTCTGGGCGACGCCATTTATGATGAAAATGTGCCCAGTCTGGAGCACACGCTGGTGCAGCTGCTAAACGAAAAGCAGCTCACCCTTGCAACCGCCGAAAGCTGCACCGGCGGCCTGATCGCCCAGCGCATCACCGCGGTGCCCGGTGCCAGTGCGGTGTTCGGCTACGGCTTTGTCACCTACTGGGAAGCAGCCAAGGCAAAGCTGGTGGGAGTCGACCCGGCAGTCATCGCACAGTACAACGTGGTATCGGCCCCTGTGGTCGCCCAGATGGCATTGGGCGCGCGGGCTGCCGCCGATGCCGATCTGGCGGTGGCGGTTACCGGCATTGCCGGCCCAACCGGCGGCGATGAGCAGCGCCCGGTGGGCACGGTGTATCTGGCCGCAGCCGACCGCAGTAATGCCTATGTAATGCACATCAATATCTCCCGCAACAACAGGGAGGTGGTACGCCAACGTGCCGCCGGCTATGCGCTGGAAATGGTCTGGCGGCTGGCCAAGGGCCTGCCGCTGAATGGCTGCACCGCCCTGTCCGCTGCACAGGCGGCCGAACCTGCCGCCCTGCAGGCGCTGGCCGAAGCCTGTGCTGTCCCGGTGGCAGCCCGGCGCTTTTGACAGCCATCCATCATAATACACATACACACCGGCGGCCCCGCCGCCACGGAGGAACAACTATGGCACAGGAATTGCCCGTAAATGTGCGTGTGGTGCGCCTGTTCGGCGCCGATCAACACACGGTGGACGAAATGCTGCGTACTGCCCACGACAAGCAGCAGGTGCAAACCCAAAGCATGCACAAGGGTGCCGAAACGCTGGTAGTGCTGCAGGCTTTGAGCGAGGATGCCAAGGGCAACCGCATTGCACTGGACCGGTGGGATCGCCGCCTGCGTGCTGCCTGCGGCGGCGCGGTGTACGGCACTGGCGACACCAGCCTGACCCAGGCCACGGTGCAGGCGCTGCAGAAAGCAAAAAAGCTGTTTGTCTGTGCCGACGCCGAAACCGGCACTGCGATGGAGCAGCGGATGGAAGCGGTGGAAAATGCCGACAGTGTGTATGATTTTGGCGGCCAGAGTTATGCCCATGAAAAGCTGGGCCGTAAAATTGAGGCAGCCGGCAGCAAACGCAAGCTAGCCGACAAACCGCTGAAACAGGCGGTTGCCCGGGTGCAGCAGGCATACCAGTTGTCCGGCGCGGACTGGGCTGTCGCTTTTGCGGCACTTGAAACCGGCGAAAATTGGCTGGTGATGGGCGAAAAGAAGGGCTACTGGCTGCGGCTGATCCCCGCCGGCGAAAACCCTGCCCTGTGGCTGCTGGATATGCTGCGCCGTGACGCATTGTCCACCAATCAGGCACCGGGCACCGAATGGCTGCGGTACAAAGACCGCACCCCCGAAACGGATCAGATGCACGCAGCCGCCAGCACGGCTGTCGCCGAGGGCCTTGCACAGGGGGCGTGGGAACAGTCCACCCATAAGATGAAGCTGGTGGATCCCGACGAGCCCGAACTGCCCCCGCGGCAGGTCAAGGGCGGCCGTGGCCGCCGCCGCGCGCTGATCGCACTGGCACTGGTGTTGGTGTTGGCCTTGGTTGCTGTGGCGGTGCTGTGGCTGTACACCGGCGGTGACATTGCCGGTTTTCTGAACAAAAGCGGCATCAGCGGCTTCAGTGTGTCCAACGCGGATATGGTATAAAACCAAAGAACAACCGGCAGGGAAGGGCTACCCCTGCCGGTTGTTCTGTTTACAGGGAAAATGGAAGCAATAAAAAACCGCCGCTGTCCTGCGACAGTGGCGGTTTTCTGGAGGTGACGATCGGATTTGAACCGATGGATGAAGGTTTTGCAGACCTTTGCCTTACCACTTGGCCACGTCAACTTATGCAAAACGGGCCTTTGTTCAAAGGCCCGTTTCTTTTTATGGAGCGGCCGACGAGGCTCGAACTCGCTAC
>JAFULE010000228.1 GCA_017483235.1 Faecalibacterium sp.
CGGCCCAGAGAAAGTCGGAAGCGAAAGCGGAAGACAAGGGTGAGCCGGAAGAAGCAGCTGCAGAGAATGAAGCCGGCGGAAGACGAAAGGAAATTGCAGACGAAACAAGGGCCTCGACTGAAAAGTCGAGGCCTTTTTTGTTTTGTCTGCCCGGCTGCGGTGCGTCGAGCGGCTTCGGTTGCCAACTGCCGCGGCAAAAGCTATAATAAAACCATACCATCATTGCCCCGAAAGGATGCCGCCCTATGCCCAACATCATCGAAATCACCGATTTTTCTGCCCCTGTGCTGGACGTGTACGCCCGGCTGACCGAGGCACAGCTGCGCAGCAAGCAGCACCCGGCTGCAGGGCTGTTTGTGGCCGAAAGCCCCAAGGTGATCGGCCACGCGCTGGACGCCGGATATCAGCCGGTGTCGCTGCTGATGGAGCGCAAGCATATCACCGGGCAAGGGGCGGGCATCATCGCCCGCTGCGGCGAGGTACCGGTGTACACTGCCGACAGTGCCCTGCTGGCACAGCTGACCGGCTATGCCCTTACCCGGGGCATTCTGTGCGCCATGCGCCGCCCCGTTTTGCCCACCGCCGCGCAGGTGTGCGCCGGGGCAAACCGCATTGCGGTGCTGGAGGGCATTGTGGACCCCACCAACGTGGGGGCCATCCTGCGTTCGGCGGCGGCGCTGCATCTGGACGCCGTGCTGCTTACCCCCACCTGCTGCGACCCGCTGCACCGCCGTGCGGTGCGGGTCAGCATGGGTACCGTATTCCAGATCCCGTGGGCGCGTATCGGCCAGACTGCCGCCGACTGGCCTGCCGCCGGCCTTGCCCAGCTGCGGGCCATGGGCTTCAAAACCGCGGCACTGGCGCTGGACAGCCGGGCGGTCAGTGTGGACGACCCGGCCCTGATGGCCGAAGAAAAGCTGGCGCTGGTGCTGGGCACCGAGGGCGACGGCCTTGCCCCGGCCACCATTGCCGCCTGCGATTATACCGTAATGATCCCCATGAGCCATGGGGTGGACTCGCTGAACGTGGCCGCCGCCGGCGCTGTGGCCTTCTGGCAGTTGCGAAAACGGTAAGCCGTCCCCATCCCAAAACGGAGAAATGCCATGAACCAGCAACACAAACGTTTGATTCCGCCGGAGGTGGCGGTGGCCTTTCCGCTGCCCGAAACATGGGTGGATACCGCGCGCTGCGGCAGCGGCCACATCAACGAAACCTTCTGCCTGACCTGCTGCGCCCAAGGGGTAAAGCCGGTGCGGTTTATTCTGCAGGGGCTGTCGCCGGCGGCGTTTGCCCACCCAGAACAGCTGATGGAAAACTTTGTGCGCATCACCGCCCACCTGCGCCGGAAAATCGAAGCCGACGGCGGCGACCCCATGCGCGAAACCCTGAATCTGGTGCCGACCTGCAGCGGTGCGCCGTATTATATCGGCGCCGACGGCAGGGTGTGGCGGCTGCTGCATTATGTGGAAAACACGGTCTGCTTCGACCACGCCACACCGCAGCTGTTTGAAGAGTCGGCCCGCGCCTTTGGCCGCTTTCAGTGGCTGCTGCGGGACTTCCCGGCGCATACATTGCATGAAACCATTCCGGAGTTTCACAACACCGAGGCCCGGTACGAGCAGTTTGCCGCTGCCCTGAAGGCAGACGCCATGGGCCGCGCCGCCGAGGTGCAGCCCGAGGTACAGTTTGTGCTGGCCCGCAAAGCCGATTGCTCGGTGGCCATGGATGCCCTGCGGCAGGGCCGTCTGCCGCTGCGGGTGACCCACAACGACACCAAGCTGAACAATGTGCTGTTCGACCGCGACAGCCGGAAGGCCCTGTGTGTGATCGATCTGGACACCACCATGCCTGGCCTTTCCATCTGGGATTTTGGCGATTCCATCCACTTTGGGGCAAACCACAGCGACGAGGACGAGCAGGATCTGGCAAAGGTCAGCTTTGATCTGGAGCTGTACCGCCGCTATACCCACGGCTTTTTGCAGGGGGCGCAGGGCAGCCTGACCAAGGCCGAGCGGGAATATCTGCCCTGGGGCGCCCGGCTGATGACCTTGGAATGCGGCATGCGGTTTTTGACCGATTATCTGCAGGGTGACCGGTATTTTCATACTCAATACTTCAAACAGAACCTGTACCGCTGCCGTACACAGTTCAAGCTGGTGGCAGATATGGAAGAGTGCTGGCAGCAGATGAACGAAATTGCAAACAGCTTTGACTGATGCTGCCCGAACCGCATTTTTTGCGCAGATTGCATAAAGGATTGGCAATTTTTTCTGCGGGGCGAAGGGCCAAATCTGTGCGATTTGGCTTGTGCGGCCGGGATGTGGATTGTTATAATCAAGCTAAGAAATTGTGCGCTGTACTGCAGCCGCAAAAATAGAAAAGGAGAGCGATTCCCATGGCTGAATTTGTCAAGCTGAACCCTGCGGAACTGAAGTTCCTGCACGAGCAGAACCCCGATCTGGTAAGCTATAACGTGGAGTTTGCCGAGGTTACCGGCGGCACCTTCTGGAAGGCTTACACCCCCGAGCAGATCGCCGGCACCGAGCCCTTTGTGGTGCGTCC
>JAFULE010000229.1 GCA_017483235.1 Faecalibacterium sp.
CAAGTATGGCAATCGCGGTGAGGACACTTTCCGAGCGTGGTGCGCTTATATGGGTATCAGCAAGTCGGCCGCCTACCGCTTCCTGCAGGTCGACCAGCTGCTGTCCGGCGCCAGCCCCGAAGAGCTGGCCACGCTGGAAGCCGCCAGCCCTTCCCTGCTGTACGCCGCCGCAAAGCCCAGCGCCCCTGCCGAACTGGTGCAGGCCGTCAAGGACGGCGACATCACCACCCACAAGCAGTATCAGGAGCTGTTGCGCCGTTTGCAGCAGTTGGAGGACACCAACGCCGACCTGCAGAGTGCCAACGACGACCTGATGCAGAGCGTAGATCAGGCCGAGCGCAATGCCGCCCGATACGAGGAAATGAAAAACGCCGCGATGGAGACGGTGAAGGACGCCCGCAAACGGGAAGAGGAAGCCCGCGCCGCCGCCCACCGCTATCACCTGAAGGCCGAGGATGCCGAAGCGCAGCGCAATGCCTATGTCGACCGGGAAAGCGAGTACCTTGCCCGCATCGCCGAGCTGGAGGCCCGCCCCATTGAGGTGACCGCCGTCGATCCGGACGAGCTGCAGCGCCGGGCACAGACACTGGCCGACCGCCAGACCACCGCCCTGCGCCGCGATCTGGACGCCGCCAACCGTCTGAACCAGACGCTGAGCCGTCAGCTCGAGCAGCTGACGGGCGACGAAACCAAGCGGCTGCACATTCTGTCCCGGCAGGCCGCTGCCGCCTGCCGCAACGCCGAAGCGGTGCTGGCCGCATGGCTGGACACCCTGCGCGGCGAGCCCGACGAGGTGTACAAAATGGCCACCACCTTTGCCGCCGAGCTGGCCCAGCGCATCGGGGACGCCGTGCGCTACGGCTCGTTCGAGGCCCCGGCCACCTATCATCAGGAGGACGACGATGTTTGACAGTTACAGCGAACGCATGCGCACCGGCCAGATGGCCGGCCTGCATTCTGCCCACGCCCGCAGCCTGATTGCCCCGGGCGATCTGCCCCGGCGCAGCCGCTGCGCCCACCGTTTTACCATCACCGACCCGCACTGCCTTGCCTGCAGCGGTGCCGTGGAGGGCTGCGCCAACTACGAGGAGGAACCCCATGAATGAAGAACTGACCGTCCGCCTGCTGGACAGCGCCGCTGCAAAGCTTCCGCCGGTGATCTGGAACGAGGAGGAGGTGTCGGCCGCACTGACCGAGATGCTGTCGGCCTACGAGGGCCGCCAGTACACCGCCGACGACATCAAAAACGCCAAGGTCGACCGCGCGGCCGTCAACAAGATCGAGAAGCAGCTGGCCGAAGCCCAGAAACAGGTCACCGCCCTGTACCAGCAGCCGGTGGCCGCCTTTGCCGAAAAGATGAAGCATTACCGGGCCATGACCAAACAGGTCAGCGCCGCCATCGATGAGCAGGTAAAGGCGGTGGAGCAGGCCGCCCGCGAAGACAAGCGCCGCCTGTTCTGCCAGATCTACGCCGAGAACATCGGCGACGAGCTGGCCGTCCTGATCCCCTTCGAAAAGCTGTTGGATGAGCGCTGGCTGAACGCCAGCGCCTCCTTTGGCCCGGCCCGGCAGGAATTGCTGACCCGCATCGAGACCTGCCGCGCCGAGCTGGATTCGCTGCGCATCGCCTGCGGCGAAGACTTCGACACGGTGCAGCGGGTCTACCTGAAGGATCTTTCGGTACGCGACGCACTGGCCGAACACAAGCGGCTGGCCGATCTGCGGCTGGCCCAGCAAAAGGCCGAACAGGCCCGCCGGCAGGCCGCGGCAGCTATGGCGGCCGCCCCCATCCTTCCCCAGCCCACCGAGGAAGAACGCCAGATCCAGCTGCAGGCCGCCCGGCGCGCCGAAGCCAACCGGCACATTACCCCCGACGGTCGGCTGGACTTTTCGCTGCAGACCTTTGCGGCCGCAGAATCGCCCAAGCCCTACGACTTCCGCGCCTGGCTCACCAGTCAGGACATCGAAGCCCTGAAAGCCTTTTTCGCCGACCGCGGCATCCGTTACGGCGCGGTCCCCAAACAGTAACAGGAGGATGTATTTCTGGCATTTCAACGCACCGGCGCCGCTGCGCCCACACCCCGCACCGCCGCTTATTCCGACGCCCCCGCCATGGCCGGCGCGCCCGATCAGGCCCTTGCCACAGTGCCCGGCACCGCCGTTACCTTCAAAGCCAACGGCGAAAACGTGACCCTTTCCTTCGACGATGTGCGCCGCTACCTGTGCCCTGCTGCCAACGATCAGGAATGCAAGCTGTTCATCGAGCTGTGCCGCTACAACGGCTTCAACCCCTTTCTGCGCGAAGCTTACCTGATCAAGTACGACAAAAACAGCTCGGCCACCATGGTGGTGGGCAAGGACGCCTTTACCAAGCGGGCCGAAGAGTACCCCGCCTTCGACGGCTTCGAGGCCGGTCTGGTGGTGTTTGCCGACGGCCGGCTGGATTACCGCGAGGGCAGCGCCGCCTACCCCGGCGAAGAGATCGTGGGCGGCTGGGCCAAGGTGTACCGCAAGGACCGCACCCGCCCCTATTACGAGGAAGTCAGCCTGACCGAATACGACAAAAAGCAGAGCAAGTGGAAGGAAAGCCCCGGCACCATGATCCGCAAGGTGGCACTGGTGCACGCCCTGCGCGAGGCCTTCCCCTCCACCTTCGGCGGCCTGTACGCCCCCGAAGAGGTGGGCGCCGATCTGGAGGGCAGCTTCCGCGAGGTGGAGGGTGAGCCCGTGCCGCCCCCGGCCAACCGCAGCCGCCGGGCCATCAAACGCCTGGCCGAGGATTTCCCCACCGCTGCCGACGATCCGTTTGCCGCTGCGGCAGACGAGCCTGCGGGTGGTGATCTGTCGTGATCGTCAATACCAAAACCGGGCTGCTGGTGACCGGCGTTCTGGGCAAAGAGCCCGAACTGCGGCAGGTGGGCAGCAGCGCAGTGCTGAAGCTTTCGGTGCGATATGGCTTCGACCCGCCCAGTGAGCCGGGCGGCAAGCGTGCCGGCAAATTCCTTGACGTGGACGTCTGGGACGGCGCCGAAGAGCTGGACGGCATGCTGGCCAAGGGTGATGCGGTCATCGCCACCGGCGACGAGCTGAAAAGCCGGGAATACGGCGGCAAGACCTACTACAGCCTGCGCGCAAACGGCCTGTTTCCCGGTGCAGGGGTGGTATTCCGCTGGATGCAGCAGATCGTGGACATGATCCCGCCTGCCGCCGCGCCGGCCAGTGAGTTTGCCCCGGTAAACGAGCCTACCCCATTTGACGCCCCGACCTCCGGGGCTATGTACCCCGGCGAGCAGCTGAGCGATTATGCACCCGACCGCAGCGCCCCGCCCGCCGACCCGCTGGGCAATGCGCCGGTCGTGGCCGACGACGAAGACCTTCCGTTCTGATCAAGGAGAACCGCCATGTTTACTGCAAAAGACTTCAAAACCCTTTACGCCCAAACCATCACCCGCCCCGGCAGCGAAAAGCTGCTGCAGTGGCTGGAGAGCACCGACTTTTTCACCGCGCCGGCGTCCACCCGCTTCCACTCCAGCTGCGAAGGCGGCCTTGTGCATCACAGTCTGTCGGTCTACAACCGGCTGAATATGCTGCTGGACACGGTGCCCGGCGCCCCGCAGCTCAGCCCCGAAAGCATGGCCATCTGCGCGCTGCTGCACGATGTGTGCAAAGCCAACTTTTACAGCGTGGAAATGCGCAACCGCAAAAACGAGCAGGGCCGCTGGGAGAAATATCCCTTCTACATCGTGGACGAGAAATTCGTCTACGGTCACGGCGACAAGAGCGTGTTTCTGATCGAACGCTTCATGCGGCTGACCGTCGAGGAGGCGGTGGCCATCCGGTTCCACATGGGCCCGTACGACGACAGCACCCGCAGCGCTTACGCCAATGCAATGGAGAAATACCCGCTGGTATTCTATCTGCACAGCGCCGATATGATGGCCAGCCACTGGGACGAGGCCGAGCCGGATGCCGAATGAAGAGTACATCCGCCTGCTGGAGCAGGCAGTGCAGCTGCTGCATGAGGAAAACCGGCAGCTGCGCTTCCGCCTGGCACTGGTGACCACAGCGGCCAAAGCCGCGCTGCAGCTGCTGGAGCAGCCAAACGAAACCGACTGAGGGGGGGGCGGTGCGATGGCAAGAGCGTATTTTCAGATCTATTTTTCCTCGCGCCGCGTCCTGCTGGAAAAGCTGACCGATGCGCAGCGCGGCCGGGTATTGTCCGCCGTTTTTGACTACGCCGAGCTGGGCGTGCTTCCTCTTGGGCTGGACGCCCAGGAGGACATCGCCTTCGAGACCCTGCGGGTGTGGCTGGACAAAAACAAGGAGCACTACGATAAAAAGTCCGCCCAGAACCAGGAAAACGGAAAAAAAGGGGGCCGTCCCCGTAAAAAAACGGCCGAAACGGACGAAAACGGGCCCGAAAAAACCGAAAAAACCCAAACGGTTTTCTCCTTTAAGGAAAAGGAAAAGGCGAAGGAAAAGGAAAAGGAAAAGGAGAAGGATAAGGCAGTAGAAGCTACGCACGCGTGCGCGCGCGAGGATGCGCCTGACGGCGCGCCGCCGCTGCCTACCCCCGAGTGTTTTTTTCTGGAGAACGGGTTCGCCCGGCAGCTTTCCCCTTTTGTCCGTCAGCAGCTGGAGGACTACCGCGCTGCCGGCATGGAGGATGATCTGCTGCTGTATGCCCTTCAGGAAGCCGCCAACAACGGCACCGGCTGGGCCTATGCCCGGGCCATTCTGGAGCGCTGCCGCAAGGACGGCATCCGCACCGCGGCCGAAAACCAGCAGCGCCGCCGGCCGAAAAGCAGCGGCCGCAACGTGGTGGTGGACCGGGCCGAGCCCAGCGGCAACAACACTCTGGCTGCGGCAGCGGCCGCCGACCGGCCGCGCCGCCTGAAACGAAAGGATTGATCCCATGCGAATGAATGATATGTCTTTATCCCTTACCCATGGCAATGCCCTGAACGCCTTCAAGGCTGACTTTGACGCCATCCTGAAGGCCACCATCACAAAGATGTGCGAAAACAATGCCACCGAAGGCACCGTCACCGCCAAGATGACCGTGATGCTGTGCAACGAGATCAATGACGAAGGCGAACCCTATCAGCGGCCGACGCTGGCCCACAAGGTAAGCAGCGTGGTGCAGGCCAAAGGCTCGATCGACGGCATTCTGACCGGCGACTACGCCCTGAAATGGGACAGGCACCGCGGTGAATATATTCTGGTGCCCAGCAGCGAAGCACAGCTGTCCCTGTACGATCTGGAGGACCCGGAATGAACAGTGGTAAGCGATTCGAGAAGGACTTCAAGGACAGCGTGCCCAAGGGCACATGGTTCTACCGCTTCCGGGACAGCCCCATCAGCTACTACGGCGGCAGCGACAACGAAAACATCCGCTTCGCGCAGGATAACATCTGCGACTGCCAGCTGTATCTTTTTCCACATCTTCACCTGATGGAGTTGAAAACCGTGGCCACCACCAGCGCCGCCCTGACCACCCTGTTCGGCAAATTCGACCCGGACAAGCGCCGCTACAAGCGCCAGCACCATCTGGAGGACATGGACGCTGCGGCGCAGCACCCGGGCATCCTGTCCACCGTGGTGATCAACTACAGCGGCACTCACCACACCTATGCCGTGCCGGCGCGCAAGGTGCTGGGCTTTCTCAACGAAGCGATCAACTTCGGCGGCCGCAAAAGCATTCCGGAAAGCTGGTGCCGCGAAAACGGCCTGCCGGTGGGCCAGCGCCAGCTGAAGGTAAACTGGCGGTACGACGTGGCCCGCCTGCTGGAGGACCTGCAGCAAAGCGAGGTGCCCCATGACCCCTGACACCATCATCCAGCACGGCGTGCCCTACCGCATCGACTACTCCCACCTTTTGGGCTGGGTCGTCACCCTGGGCTCACGGGTGCGCTATTTCAGCGATGAATACGACGCCTGCGTCCGGTGGATCCTGGCGCAGGGATAACAAACAAAACGGAGGAGGAGAAAATGAAGGAACTGAGCACCGAACAGATTGCGGAGATCCGCGACGAGGTTTTTAACGCAGCAAACCCAAGAGCCAAGGCCATTGAGCTGGCGCGGCAGTACACCCCTGAACAGGTGGCCGACGCGCTGGTGATCGCGTCCCCTGAGGAGCTGCCCACCAACAACATCAACGCCGCGGAGACGTCCGGCCGCAGGAAGCCCGGTCCAAAGCCCGGTGCAAAGAAATCGCCCAAACCGAAGGCGCCGGCAGGCGAATCCCCGGCGCCGGTCAGGCCCAAGACCCCCAAAACGATCGCCCTGACCGCCGAAACCGCCGCCGTGCTGAGCCGGTATCTGGAGGGCAGCCTGCAGCGGGATGTGCGCGAGGGTCTGGGCGGCGGCTGGACGCCGAACGACCTGCGCGAGCTGCTGAACGCGCAGCACGCACTTTCAACTTATGGGGAGGATGACCATGGGCAAATCCGAACTGTTAAAAATCCGTAAGCGGGCGCAAGTGGATGGCTGGCGCATCGGCGTGGAAAGCACATGCACCCTGATCGGCGCGGCCATCTGGAACATCCGATCCGACCTGGAACTGTCCGACGATCAGTCACGGCACATCGTTGCAGCCATCGAACCGGAAATTCAAAATCTGCTGTCAAGCTGCAACAGCTCCAACACCGAGGAACTGCTGGAGCAAGTCGAGTACATCACCAACAAATCCGAGGAAATGAAGCGGCGCATGACGAACAACGAAGGAGGCAACACATGACCGCACAATCGCTTTTGATCATCATTCTGGCAGCGGCATCGCTGTCCACCATCCTTGGCACCCTGCTGGGCGTGATCGCCGGCTTCTGCCTGATCACCCGGTACCGGCCGCGGAAGATCCGCCGGGCCGACCGGCCCGAGCAGACCGCGCCTCTTGCGTGGCAGCAGGCCCACGCCGAGGAAAGGCTGCGCAATGCCAAAGACTAAGCCATGCGTCTGGTGCGGCAAGCCGCTGCCCGCCGGGCAAAACCGCAAATACCACACCGGGTGTGCCCCGCTGGCCGCCCGGTGTCAGAACTCCGCAGCCTATCGCGCCAAAAGCGGCGGCAGACCCACCGTCTGCCTGCGCTGCGGCAAAACGTTTTTATCCATCCGCATCCGGCATTTCTGCCCGGAGTGCAATCTGAAGCCCTGAGATTGGGGGTGGTGCCGATGCACGAGAGAGATTTATCGCTCGGCTGCTATGAGATCAGTCGCGAGCGGTACCGTGAACTGAAGTACTTCTGTCGGCAGTACCCCGAGAAAAAGCGGAAGCTGGCCGACGCCCGGGATCTGAGCGGCCAGAACTGGGACGGCATGCCACACGCCAACACTGTGGGCGACCCCACCGCACGCCGGGCAGAAAAGGCGCTGCGCTATGCTCACGATGTGGAACTGATTGAACGTGTGGCGGCACAGGCCGCCCCGGACTGCACCAGAGAGCTGCTGCTCAATGTGACCGAGGGTGTACCGTGGGAGAAACTTCCCGTGTATCGCGGCAAGCGTCAGTTCTACGCAATTCGCAGGCGTTTTTTCTGGCTGTTGGATGCTCAAAAAGGAAACTAAAGGGACATACTTCGGTGCTATACTGTTATTGCTGATAACTGGCCGTCCGGTACACCGGGCGGCTTTTCTCATGTTGGTGTAGCTCAGAGGGAAAGAGCAGCGGCCTCCAAAACCGCGTGTCGTAGGTTCGACTCCTACCACCTTCGCCATGCCGCAAGGCAACGCACCGGCCAGGCGTTAGAAATGGCCACTGCCCCGGCAGGCCGGAGAAGCTCAACACTCCTTTTCTTCTTTCTTCTTCCGTCCGTGTTCTGCCGGGCTTTTATTTTACTTACAAGAGAGGTGGTGACCGTGGCTACAAAATCGAACAAAACAGGCCTGAACAAAAAGCAGATCCAGCTGGCGGAAATGCTGGCAAATCCTGACTTTTGCGGCACGGTCACCCAGCTGTGCGAGCAGTGCGGTGTTGCACGGTCCACCTTCTACCGTTGGCTGGATCAGCCGGAGTTTCGCGCTTATCTGGATGGACTGATCAGCAAGTATGCCGACAGCGAGCTGGCAGCCGTCTGGAAAGCACTGCTGCGCCGGTGCGGCTGCGGCGACATTCAGGCCATCAAACTGTATTTTGAGCTGCGGGAACGCACCACATCAAGTCACGCGGGGGTGCAGATCATTGACGACCTGTAAAATCAGCCAGATCATCTCACCTGCTTTTTACGATGCACACCGGGCCATCAAGGCTGGCCTTGCCGACGAACTTCTGGCCGAAGGCGGCCGCGGCAGCGCAAAGTCCAGCTTTGTGGGTATCGAGCTGCCGCTGCTTCTGCTGCAGCACCCGGAATGCCACGCTGTGGCCATGCGTAAGGTCGGCGACACCCTGCGCAACAGTGTGTATGCACAGATCTGCTGGGGTCTTTCTGCATTGGGTATGGCGCATCTGTGGCACTGCACGGTAAGCCCCATGGAGTGCACCTATAAGCCCACCGGGCAAAAGATTTACTTTCGCGGGCTGGATAACCCGGACAAGATCAAGTCCATCAAGGTACCGTTTGGGTACATCGGCGCGCTGTGGTTCGAAGAGTTGGACCAGTTCTCCGGTCCGGAAGAGATTCGAAATATCGAACAGTCCTGCCTGCGCGGCGGGCCCTTTTCGTTCACCTTCAAAAGCTTCAATCCGCCGGCATCCGCCCGCAACTGGGCCAACCAGTACGCCCGCGAGACGCGGCCGGGCAAGCTGATCCATCATTCCACTTACTTGACCACTCCTGTCGAATGGCTGGGACCTCGCTTTCTGGCCGACGCCGAGCGCCTGCGTGAAAAAAGCGAAACTGCCTATCGTCATGAATATCTGGGTGAGGTGGTGGGCAGCGGCAGCGCAGTGTTTGAAAACCTGCGCATCGAGCCCATTGACGAAAAACTTGTGCGCAGCTTCGATCGAAGGTATCACGGCGTGGACTGGGGCTGGTACCCCGACCCATGGGCCTATAACGCCTGTGCTTACGACGCCGGCCGGCGTGTGTTGTATCTGTACGACGAGCTGCAGCGGCTGCGCACCTCCAATCAGGACACCGGCCGCCTGCTGCTGGACCGCGGCGTCTGCCGCGACCCAGACGCCGGCGAATATCTGACCGCCGATAGCGCCGAGGAAAAAAGCTGCGGCGACTACCGCACCATGGGACTGCCTTGCCGCGGTGCTGAGAAAGGCCCCGGCAGTGTAAATGCCGGCGTGAAGTGGCTGCAAAGCCTTGATGCCATTGTAATTGACCCCGGGCGCTGCCCCGAAACGGCCCGGGAGTTCAGCGAATACGAATACGAACGGGATAAGCGCACCGGCGAAGTGCTGCCGGGTTATCCTGACGCCAACAACCACCATATCGACGCGGTCCGTTACGCCCTGGAACGCGTCTGGAAGCGCAGAGGTGCATGACCATGGGCCTGTTACAAACACTTTGGAGGTCACTGATGAAAACACTTGGCAGAGATCAGGCCCGGCGGCTGGGCGCCGACCTGTCCACCGAACTGGCGCAGGCCGTGCAGGATTGGGACAATCTGTTTTACCTGATCGACCAGCCCAAACACAGCCTGAAGATGGCACAGTCCATCACTTCCTATCTGGCCACTCTGGCCACCAACGAGATCGCCCTGGACGCCGGCAGCGGTGCCCGGGGCGAATTTATTCGCACCCAAGCCGAAGCAAACCTGCTGCCCGAGCTGTGGCAGGCAGTACAGCTTGCCGGCGTGGGCGGCATGGTCTGCTTGAAGCCCTATGTGTCGGGCGGCAGTATCTTTTGCGAGGTAATCCCCCGCAGCCGGATCTATGTGACCCGCTGGGGGCCCAAGGGGCGTATTCTGGAAGGCTTTTTTACCGATTACGAGCCGCTTGCTTCCGGACATCAGGCAGTACGGCTGGAACGTTTTGCCCTTACCGCCGACGGTCTGCAGGTAACCAACAAGGCTTACCGGCTGAAGAATGTGGACGAACTGGGGGGCGAAATGCCCCTGAGTGCAGTGGCGCGTTGGGCCGATCTGGAACCGGAAATGCTTTTTACCGGGGTAGACCGGCCTTACTTCGGCGTGCTGCGCATGCCCTTCACCAACACGGTAGACGCCAGCCGCTGGCCGGTAAGCTTGTATGCCAATGCCGTTGAAAGCATTCGGGAGCTGGACCGTACCTGGTGCGACTTTCTGTGGGAACGTGACACTGGTCGCCGCCGAATGATCGTGGACTACACCGCAGTGGATCCCAAAGCCAACATCGGCAATGCCACCAAAACCGCCGCTACCACTCCGGTCAAGGATGTGACCGGCGACTACTTCCTGTCTCTGGACATGGACCGAGCCGAAAAGCCGTGGGACGATTACACCCCTGAGCTACGGGTAGAGCAGTACCAGCGGATGCTGGACACCCAGCTGCGGCTGCTGGAGGTGCAGGCTGGCTTCTCGCCCGGTACCTTCCAGATCGACGTCAAGACTGGAAAGGTCACTGCCACGCAGGTGATCAGCGAAGACAAGACTACCTACAACACGGTAAAGGCGGTGCAGGACCGTGGCCTGAAGGACGGCCTGTTGGATGTGCTGTACTGGTTTGACATCTATGCCAGCCTGTACGGTCTGGCGCCGGCCGGTAAAGCAGAGCCTGCCGCCACCTTCGGCGACAGCATCTTTGAGGACACCGGCGTGGAGTTTGCCCGCCGCAAACAGCTTGCTGACAGCAACATCCTCAAACCCGAACTGCTGCTCAGCTGGTATTTCGGCGTAAGCGAAGAGGAAGCCACCCAGATGATGCCCGCAAAGCAGGAAGAGCTTGCTTTTAACGCCTTGGGGGAGGAATAACCCATGCTGACCCCGGACTATCTGCAGGCGCTGCCCGACGCGCTGGTGGCGCTGTGGCAGCAGGTGGAAGACGACATTCTGCAGGATGTGGCCCGCCGCGTTGGCAAGATGGACGGTCTGACCGACACGGCCGAGTGGCAGCTGTGGCGGCTGCAGCAGACCCGGGCGCTGCGGATGGATGTGGTAAAGCTGCTGGCCAAATACAGCGGCAAAAGCGAAGCTGAGATCCGCAGACTGCTGCAGCAGGCCGGTACCGACACCCTTGCCGCAGATGACGCTGCCTACCGCGCCATGGGGCTGCAGCCTGTTCCGGTCAACGAATCGGCCGTGCTACTCAATCTGCTGAATGCCGGCTACCGCCAGACGGTGGGCAGCTGGAAGAACCTGACCGCCACCACCGCCAACACGGTGACCAAACAATTTGAAGATGCGCTGGACCGGGCGTGGCTGCAGGTGAGCAGTGGCGCCTTCGACTACAAAACCAGCATCCGGCAGGCTGTAAACGAGCTGGCCCGGGAGATGAAGTATATCGAATACCCCAGCGGCCACCGGGACACCTTAGAGGTGGCGGTGCGGCGCGCAGTGCTGACCGGCGTAAACCAGACCGGCCTGAAGCTGCAGGCCGCCCGCATGGACGAGATGGCACAGCAGGGGTTTGAAAACTTTGTGGAGGTAACCGCCCACACCGGCGCCCGAACCGACGGCAGCGGCGGCCCGGCCGATCATGCTGCCTGGCAGGGCAAGGTATACCACCGGGGCGGCCGCATCCTCCACGAGGGCGAATGGTACGAGGATTTCGAAGCCGCCACCGGCTACGGCACCGGCGAAGGGCTGGGCGGCTGGAACTGCCGGCACGGCTTCCACCCGTTCTGGCCCGGAATCTCGAAGCGCAACTACACCGACGAGCAGCTGGCCGCCATGAACGAGGCCAACGTGCCCTACAACGGTAAGCTGTACACCCGGTACGAGATCAACCAGATGCAGCGCGCGCTGGAACGCAAGGTGCGCAGCGCCAAGCGGAAGTATCTGGCCGAAAGCGAAGCCGGTGTGGACGCTTCCCGCAGTGCGGTGCAGCTGAAGGCGGCACGTCGGCAGCTGCAGCAGTTCATCCGCGATACCGGCGGCAAGGCAGACAGTTCAAGAACGGGTGTGGCCGGGTTTGGCAGGAGCGCGGCAAGTAAGGCGACGTGGGCGGCGAAGCATGAAGAGCTGCGTCAAGCCGCCAACGAGGAATTGCAACGACTACGCGATGTTGGTATAATTAAAATAAAAGGCACACTCGTACCGGCACCCAAGGCTCCAGATGTCCTTGTGTTTGATCGAGATCACGTATTCCAACGCATTATTGAACGGCATCTGAACTTTTTACAGGCAGATGAAATTGCGAGTAATGCGCGTTTTGCCATTCGACAGCGTGACGGTGCCCAACATGTCTACTACACAGAACTCGGCTTTGTAGTTATTCAAAAAAACGGCTGCGTTCTTTCTATGGGACCGCTCGACGATGGCGGACGTAAACTAATGGAGGTGGCGAGCAAGTATGGCTTTGGTAAAAAATAATGCCGCGCAACTTCTTTTTTGGCATTGTCCTATATTCGACCGCAAAATTGATGAGGGGCTTTGCTGGGAACTTGTAAATCTCGGACTCCAAGACTTGAAGCTTCCAGAGTCCGACCGACCTCCTTGTTCCCCTGAGGATGCCGAGCAGAAGTGCAAGAATTGCCCCCACCAGTCATATTGGGATTAACCACCCCGCCTATTGTGGCGGCGGTGGTTTTTTGTTACCCAAAATGCAGAAACCGTTATTAAAAGCTGCAGTTCCGTTATCTAACGTGCATATTTTGTTCATTTATGAACGCATAACATAATAACACAAGGGTCTTTGCCTTCGGGCAGGGGCCCTTTTGTTGTACAAAAATTTGCCCCGGGCAAGGCGTAAAACTGCGGCCGCTGCCAGCGGATGCGACCCGCGTACCAAAGCAGTAAGGCAGAGAAAGGACACCCCTATGAAACGCGAAGACATCAAAACCATCCTGCCGGACATCTCGGACGAAGCACTGGGTAAGATCATGGATCTGCACGGTGCCGACATCGAGAAGCAGAAGTCCACCATCGCTACCCTGACCACCCAGCGGGACGATTACAAGACCCGGCTGGACGAAGCGGACGGCAAGCTGGCCGGCTACGACCCCGAATGGAAGGCCAAGGCCGAGCAGGCCCAGAAGGATGCCGACGCCCGCGTGACCGCTTTGGAACGGGACTACGCTGCCACCGCAGCGATTTCCGGGCTGAAGTTCACCAGCGAAGGCGCCAAAAAGGCTTTCCTGGCTGATCTGAAGGCCAAGAACCTGCCGCTGCAGGACGGCAAGCTGTTGGGCTTCGAGGATTTTATCAAGGCCTACAAGGAGGCCGACGCCGCATCCTTTGCCGGTGATGCGCCTGCCCCTGGTCTGGTGATCCCCGGCAAGACCCGTCCGCCCCAGACCAACGCCCAGCAGGTGCTGGACGCCAAGTACAAAAACAACCCCTTCTACACCCCGAAAGGAGATTAAGCCATGTCTATCATGTACAACCAGCTGAACGTCGACGAGAAGTACAGCGCCATTCTGGAGCCCAACCTGTACTACAACCCCGTTTTGGTGCCCGGTGTAACCTGCACCGACAAGTACCAGACCGGCCCCGCCGGCCAGATCTTCGTGCACAAGCTGAGCACCTCGGCAGCCACCCCCGGCAAGCCCGGCCGTGACTTTTCCGATGAGGTCGCCGCCGACACTCTGATCCCCATCCAGCTGAACAACAACTTTATGAAGTCCAAGAAAATCTACGGCGTGCAGGCGGCTGCCGTGGCCTTCCCTGTGGCCGAAGAGAGCCTGTCCACCGCCACTCAGGAGTGCCGCGAGGGCTGGATGGTTGCCGGCCTGGCCTGTCTGGCCAACGAGGGTACCGCCGCCACCAAGACCGCCGCTATTGCCGATGACGGCGTAAAGGCCGACCTCATCGCTACCCGCACCGAGCTGGTAAAGGCCAAGGGCCGTGCCGATGTGGTCATGTGCAGCCCCGACTTTTACGGTCAGGTGCTGCTGGCTGCCGGCAAGGACTTTACCCCCACCCATAACGACCGTATTGCCGAAAGCGGCAACGTGGGTCAGTGGCTGGGTATGACCTTTGTCGAGGCCAACGGCATGCAGGGCACCGCCAAGTACTACGACCATACCGGCACTGAGAAGACCGTCGACATGACCGGTGTGCAGTATGTCATGTACCACCACGAGGCGCTGAGCGTTGTTTCCAACTTCGAGGCAGCCCGACTGGTGGACAGCGAGAACTTCTCCGGCACCAAAGCGCAGGTCGAGATGAATACCGGCTACCGCGTGACCAACCCCGACCTGTGCCGGGTGCGCAAGGTCACTGGCTGATCACATCTGGAGGTGAGCGCCCATGTACAGCACTTATGACCAATACAAGGCGGCAGGCGGCGCTCTGACCCGCGAGCAGTACGACCTGTGGGCGCCTCATGCGGCCCAGCTGATCGACTGGCGCTGCTTTGGCCGGGCTGAAACGGCAGATGACGCCCTTCTCCCGGCCATTGCGCGGTGTGAGATGAGACTGGTGGACGCCATGGCGGCACAGGCTGCAGCCAAAGGCGGGGCGCTGAAAAGCGCCAGCACCGACGGTTACAGCGAAAGCTATGCCGACTCCGCTCAGATGGAAAAGCAGCTGCAGCGCATCTGCAGGCAGTACCTGCCCCACCAGCTGCTTTACGCAGGGGGGCGCTGCTCATGCTGAACGCCAACAAAACCATCACGGTGGTAAACCACTGGTACGACAAGGCGGCCGACACATGGGTTTACGCCTGCCACGTGCTGCACGGCTGCAGCTGGTTTTCCAAAAACATCCACATTGCGGACGGCACCGGCCTGCACCGTGCCTTTGTCCATCAAATCCGCATTCCGACAGCAGCAGCTGCCGGTGCCGCCTACTGCGAACCCCAGCAGTGGGCGGCTCTGTCGGCGGCAGAAAAGGCTGCCTGCTGGACTTTAGGCTGCGAAGCAAAGCTGGTGCTGGGTGAGATTAAAAGCCTTACCGCGGCCGAATACGCCGCTCTGCCAAGGCTTTTTACAGTGGCTGCCGGGCTGACCTGGCACGATAACCGAAACAGCGCGCACCCCCACTGGTACGCCGAAGGGAGCTAATGGGATGGCAAGCTATCAGAATGACCGCAACGTCTTTTCCACCCCCAAAGGCGCACTTGTGCAACGGTACTACACCAAAGGAAAGAACAAGGGCGAGGTCTACTTTCGCATTGAATGGAATCCGGGATTTGGCCCCAAATGCACCAGCACTTTTCGCACTGCACAGCAGATGTTTACCCACGAGTGTGTTCGCCTTCTGGATCCCTACGTACCCAAAGACACCGGTCTTTTGAAAAACACCGCACTGTTGGGCACTAACTACGAAACCGGCGAGGTTGTTTACTCTACCCCCTACGCCCAGGCGCAGTATTATCTGCACCCGCAGGGCACTTCCGTGCACGACGGCAAGCGCGGCAGCTACTGGGGCCAGCGAATGGCCGCCGACCACAAAAACCACCTGCGCAGCTTTGCCGCCGCTGCCATCAGAAAGGGGATGAACGGATGAAGCCTGCCATCAAGGCCATGCGGGACTGGCTGCTGACCTGCCCCTTGTTTGAAGAGCAGCTGGGCGAGTTTGGCACCCTGCGCATGAACTTTCTCGGCCCGGATCCGGTGCAGTTCTCCATCGAGGACAGCCCCACCGACCCGGTGCTGCAGCGGTATTTCAGCGGTGCCCGCAAGGCCAAAAACTACGCCCTTACCAGCCGCATGGAGTTTACCGAAAGCCAGACCGAAGCCGCTGCCAACAGCGGCTTTTTTGATCAGCTGTGCGCATGGATCGACCTGCAGAACGAGCAGCGCAACCTACCCCGGCTGGACGGCGGCCTTGTTGCTGAGGCCGTGGCAGTAAACACCAGCGGTTACATCATTCAAACCACCAGCAGCACCTGCAAATTCCAGCTGCAGCTTCAGCTGCAGTATTACCAACCGAAAGGAGCTTTGATCCTATGACTGTTTCCGAAGCGATCACCGCCAGCGGCATCACCCCTTCCGCCAGCTACAAAGGGGTGGAGATGACCGACGACTACGTGCTGGCCATTCAGACCGAAGACACGCAGGCAAATGTCAGCGCCTGGATCGTCTGCGCCGATTTCGTCAAGGGCTATCCCGCGGCACTGAACCCCACCACCAACGACGCCACCTACGTGCGCACCGGCACCGCTACCACCAAAAGCGGCCAGCAGCGCAGCTTCGCCATCGAGGGCGACCGCTGCGTGGGCGACGCCTTCCAGGACTTCTGCCTGGGGCACAACATTAAGTTTGGCACCGGCCAGGACGTGGTGGTGCCCTATGTCTGGTTCAGCCTGCGCACCGGCAAGGGCGAAAAAGGCACGGCTACCATCGTGGTCAACGAGGATGCCTCCGGCAATGCCGGCAGCAACGCCGGTTTCAAGATCGACCTGAAGGCCACCGCCAAGCCCGAAGAATACACCTATTCCGCCGCCTGACATCCCGGGCCCTGTCCGTTTTCTCCTCACGGGCGGGGCCGTTTTTATGCAGCTGAACAGATCGAAGCCGGGGCAGTGCCGGCAAGCTGCTTATACGAAAGGAGAATTACAGCATGATCATCAAAGGCATCGAATTTCCGTTTTCGCCCCTGAACGCCACTGATATGGACCGGCTGAATGCCGCCACCCGCCAGAGTGAGCTGGAAAGCGCCGCTGAAAAACAGCGGGTGCAGCAGGGTGCCATCACCGATATGGCTCAGATCATCCGCGGCCAGTGCCGCATTGTGCACAATTATCTGGAAAACCTGCTGGGGGCCGGTGCCTGTGAAAAGCTGGCATTGGACGGCAACGACCTGAACAGCTACCGGGCCGTGATCAACGAGCTTACCCAGAAAACAAGCGCAGAACTGGCCAGCCTGCACACGACCATACCGGAGATGCAGCACGCCGCTGCCTTCCCCACTCACAAAAAGCATCACAAAAAGAAGGGCGGCCACAAATGAGCCGGCTGACCGAAGCACCACCGGAGACGGTGCGGGTCAATGGGCATTTGCTGGAGGTCCTTACCGACTGGCGGCAGATGGTCCGATTTGAAGTGCAGCTGATGCGCACCGGCACCGAAGAAGGCACCGCTTTTGTTGACAAATGGCTGCGCAGCTTTTATGTGCACCCGCAGCAAGCCTTTGCTGTGGCCGATGCAGAACAGTTGTGGAACGGCCTGCTCTGGTTTTACCGCTGTGGCCGCAAGGCGGAAAAGCGATCCGCACACGGCGGCAGCGCCCGACCAGTACGCGCTTACGACTTTGAGCAGGATGCCGCGCTGATCCTGGCAGCCTTCCAGCAGGCCTACGGCATCGACCTGACTGCCACCCGCATGCACTGGTGGCGGTTTCGCGCGTTGTTCGACGGGCTGCCGGCAGACTGCCGCATCTGCAAAATCATGGAGTACCGCACTGCCGACACCACCGACATGCCGGAAAAGACCCGTGCTTTTTACCAAAAGATGCAGCAACGTTATCGTCTGCAGCAGCCGGTGCTTTGCCCCCGGGCCATAACCGTGGAGGAACACAATGCCGCATTCATCCAACGCATTACCGGCCGCTGAACGCAAGCCGGTACCCTGCCCGTTCTGCGGCCGGGCTTCGCCCGTATGGGCCACCCCTGCCGCCTTTTCCGGCGGGCTGTGGGTCAAATGCAAAAACCCCGCCTGCCGGCGGGAATTTGAGATCAAACGTTAAGCCTGTGCCCTTGTGCCCGCGCTCCTACGGAGGTGGGTATCATTGGCAGACTTTAAAATTACAGGCGACACCAGTCTGGACGGCAGCGGCCTTCAGCAGGACCTTTCCTCGCTGACCGTGGCCGCCGGCAACCTCATTGCCGACTTTGCCCGGAACGTCGCCAACGCATTGGGGCAGGCCGTACAGGCTGGTATCAACTTCAATGCCCAGCTGGAAACCTACACCACCAACTTTACCACCATGCTGGGCGGCAGTGCCGACGCAGCCCAGCAGCTGGTAGGCGAACTGCAGGCGCTGGGTGCCGCTACGCCGCTGGCTATTACCGACCTGACCAACGCAGCACAAACCCTGCTGGCCTTCGGCGCAGCAGATGCCGCCGACATGACCGATACCCTGACCATGCTGGGCGATGTGGCACTGGGCGACGCGCAAAAACTGCAAAGCCTTGCGCTGGCCTATGGTCAGATGGTAAGCACCGGCAAGCTGCAGGGACAGGATCTGCTGCAGATGATCAATGCCGGGTTTAACCCCCTGCAGGAACTGTCCGAGATGGGCTACGGCACCGTGGCCGATCTGAAGGAAAAGATGAGCAAGGGCGCCATCTCGGTGGTGATGGTGCAGGCGGTCTTCGAGCCCGCCACCAGCGCCGGCGGCAACTTCTACGGTGCAAGGGAAGCAGCCAGCCACACTTTTACCGGCCAGCTTTCCACGCTGGAGGACAACGCCTCTGCACTGGCTGGTGCCCTGACCGAAGGCCTGACAAACCAGATGTCGGCCACCCTGCTGCCGCAGGCAAACCGCATGGTGGAGCAGCTGACCGACGCGTTCCGTGAAAACGGCATCGAGGGCATGCTGGATGCCGCTGCCGGTATGATCGAAGGGTACGTCTCCGGTCTATGGGAGCAGCTTCCCACCCTTCTGACCACCGCCACCGACTATGCAGTAGAGATGATCCGCAGTCTGGCCGCAGGGCTGCAGACCGGCATTCCGGAGCTGCTGGCGCAAGCGCTTCCTATGATGGAACAGTTCACCGCCAGTCTGCGCGAAAATGCAGGGCGGCTGGTGGATGCCGGGCTGGAGCTGCTGCACAGCGTCATGTCCGGCCTGATGGCCGCCCTGCCCGATTTGCTGGCCTATGCACCGCAGATCATCATCAACCTTGCCGGTGTTATCAACGACAATGCCCCTAAAATTCTTGCCTCCGGCTTCTCGCTGATCGTTCAGCTGATCACCGGCATTCTGTCGGCCATTCCCGATCTGCTGGCCGCCACGCCAAAAATCGTCGAAGCCATCTTCTCGGTGATTCAGGCCTTCAACTGGACAGGCCTTGGCCGCAGCATCATCACCGGGCTGAAAAACGGCATCAGTGCCATGGTCGGCGCGGTAAAGGGCGCAGCTGACGGCATTTTCGTCACCATTCGCAACGCCATCACCGGTCTGCCGCAATCCCTGCTGCAGATCGCCCGCAACGCCATCAGCGCAGTGGTCAACGCCTTCCGTGGCCAAAACTGGGCATCCATCGGCAGTAACCTGATCAACGGTGTTGTCAGCGGCATCGGCTCGGCAATCGGCGGGCTGGTACAGGCTGCCGCCAACGCCGCCTACTCCGCCTTTCAGGCCGCCAAGCATGCGCTGGGCATCCGCAGCCCCAGCCGCAAGGGCAAGGAAGAAGTGGGCAAGCCCTTTGTACAGGGTATCGCCGGCGGTGTGGAAGAGAACGCCGATCTTGTGGAGCAGGCCGGTCGCGCCAGCGCCGAGGACATGTTGGCCGCTGCCCGCGACACGGTATACGATGGTCAGCGTCAGACCGGCGAAAGCATCAGCCGCACCGGAACCGGCGCGCAAACCGCCCTGCAGGCCAGCTGGAAAGGCGAAAGTGTCACCATTCTCGAAGTGGACGGCCGCGAGGTCGCCCGTTCCACTGCCCCCTACATGGACGAACAGCTGCTGTGGTAAGGAGGATCTATCTTGCAAAACGATTTTTACATTGGCGGCGTCGGCTCCGGCGAGTTCGGGGTTCGACTGCTGTCTGATTACACCGTGGGCGGCACTCCCCTCACCCGCAGCCGGCAAAAGCTGCCCGGGGTTCAGGGGTGGCTTCCCCTTGCCACCGAATACGGCCTGCGCAGCATCAAGCTGCCGGTGCATCTTGCCGCCAAAAGCCCCCGCGCCGCAGCCGAGCAGAAAAGCCGGCTGGACGCGGCCTTTGCGGCCGAGCCGGTGGAACTGTACCTGCCCAATGGCTTTTACTATACCGCCAGTCTGGAAAGCGCCGGCGAGGCACAGGAACTTTCGGACGATGGCTGCCTGCTGGAATGCACCTATACCCTGCTTGGCTACGCACACGACCCCTTGGAAACCGTGACCATCCCCGCGGGCGGCGGCACTCTGTACGCCCGCGGCACCGCCCCGGAAATGGCCTGCCGCCTCACCTGCACGGTGGGCGCGGCGGCCGCCATTTACACCATGGCCGGGGTAACATGGTGGAACGTAGCGGCCGGGGATGTGCTGGTGCTGGACGACCTGGAACGCCGGGTGCTGCGGGGCGGCGGCAACGACTTTGCCAACACCAACCTGATCACCTGGCCCAAACTGACGCCGGGCGAAAACACCCTGACCGCCCCCGATGCGGTCACGGTGGAATATTACCCGATCTGGCTGTAAGGAGCGTGAACCTATGATCTCTTTCCCCCTGCCTGACGGCGGCACTGCGCCGCTGGAACAGGACAAATATTATATCCAAGAAGAATGGAACGGCTGGGACGACACCCTCTGTTTCAGCCTGCCCGCCGACCATCCGCAGCGCCCCTACATGATGGAACGGCTGACCCTGACCGACAAAGAAAGCGGCCAGCGGTACCTGATCACCGCCATCGACGAGGGCAAAAACCAAACCGATTTTGTGGCTGCGCTGGATCTGCATCTGCTGCAGGTGGTCATGCACCTTGACTACACCAACGGCAGCGCCACGGCCTATGAGACCATTTCCGGCATTCTGCCCCCCGCATGGTCGATTTTGGACAAAAGCGGGCTTACCATGCGGCGCACGATCTCCCTTGAGGGTGCCACAAAGCTGGACATTATCAAGCAGTGTGTCGAAACCTACCCCGGCCTTGCCATCCGGATTGACAATGCCCGCCTGCAGGTCATTTTGTACTGCCCGGATAACGAGCAGACCAGCGGTGCATACTTCACCGATGAACTGAACCTGACCGCCCGGCCGCAGTTCAAGGGCAAAGCCAAGGATTTCTACACCCGGCTATATGCGGTCGGCAAAGACGGCATGACCTTTGCCTCGATCAACAACGGCAAAAACTATGTGGACTGCGACGATTACGACCCCTATCGGGTGATCAGCCGGTACTGGAAAGACGAACGGTACACCGACCCCGAAAGCCTGCTGGCAGCCGCCAAAGTGGCCGTCAACAAGGCATCCGTGCCCGAGCGCAGCTATGAGTGCAGCGTCAACGATCTTGCCAAGGTAGACCCCGAGAAATACGCCTATCTGGGCATTTCGATGTATCAGGCAGTCACCCTGATCGACCGGAAGCAGAACAAACGGCTGCGCCATCAGGTGGCCCGGTACCGGCGCTGGCCGCACCACCCCGAAAAAAACGTGGTCACCCTTTCCACCGTGCCGGGCACCGTTTCCGGCCGGGTGTCGCAGGTGTACGCCGCAGTGAATGATACTGCGGGCCTGACGCCGTTCCAGCAGCGGCAGCAGGCCCTTGTAGACAGCGCCACCGCATGGCTCACCGGCGCGGACGGCTATGTAGTGGCCGTGAAGAACGAGGACGGCAGCTGGAAAGAACTGCTGTTCATGGACACCAACGACCAAGCCACCGCCAAAAACGTGCTGCGCATCAACACCAACGGCATCGGCTTTTCCACTGCCGGCGTGAACGGCCCCTATAAAAACGCCTGGACCATCGACGGCAATCTGCTGGCTGATTTTATTACCAGCGGCACCCTCAACGCGGCCCAGATCACCGTGCTGAACCTTGTGGCAAGCGCAGTGAAGCTGGACGGCGATTTCTCCACCCGCAACGGCAGTCTGTGGGCCAAGCTGTGGGCCGGCGTCTTCAACATGGGGCGCACAGTGGATGGAAAAGATCTTGAATGGCTGGGCCTGTCCTCTACGGGGTCCGATGACGAAAACGGCGCTGGAATCATCAATGTATGGAAATGGCTGAACGGCGTAGGTAGCATTGCCACCCAAATTTGGGGCGGCGGGATCAGCACACAGGAAATCACTGCCGAAACCAGCATGACCACCAAGGAAATGACTATCTCTGGCAGGGCAAGCATCAACGGCGGCGCTACCATCACCGGCGGTAATACCCGTGTGGATATTTCCGAAGTGCGAACGGCAGACGGATACAGCCAGATCCTCAGCTATTCCAACGGTCAGCGCCAGATTCACGTTGATCAGCTGTCCATGCATGGTGGTGGCCTGTACACTGTCGGTACCGCAAAAATCGACGGCTATACCGTACTTACACTTTCGTCGTAAGGGGGATTTCTTATGCAAAAATACATCATCAACGTGACCAGCCCCGGCGTTGCCGATACGGTCTACGCAAAACAGGGCGACACTGAGCGGGTGATCCAGTTGACCCTGACCCGCGGCGGTGCGCCTTACATCCCGCCCAGCGGCACCACCTTCGTGGTGTTTTATGCCACTGCGGCCGGCGAGGGCAACTATTCGGACGGCCTGACCCTGACCGACAACCTGCTGACCGTGCCCCTCATCGAGCAGATGCTGGATGCCCCGGGCGGCGGCGCCATGTGCGTGGTCATGTTCGACGCAGACGGCGGCCAGCTGGGCACCTGGAACCTGCAGGTGGATGTGGAGCGCGTGCCGGGCCTTGGCAGCGAGGG